>NZ_JBSFNN010000018.1:0-103572 GCF_053587115.1 Streptomyces sp. NPDC003697 | reverse complement strand
GCTGGAACCAGACCCGGTCCGCCGAGCTGCCCGCCGCGATCGCCTACTTCTCGCCCGAGTTCGGCATCACCGCCGCCCTGCCGCAGCCCGTGCTCGTGCACGGGAGGCGGCGGCCGGCGCGTATCAAGGAGAGACGGACGTGACCACCCCCGCCAACGCCCCCTGGCTGGTAGTCGGGCTGGGCAATCCCGGACCGGAGTACGCCATGAACCGGCACAACGTGGGGTTCATGGTGGCGGATCTGCTGGCCGAGCGGATGAGCGGACGGTTCAAGCGGGCCGGCAAGGCGCAGGCGCAGGTGCTGGAGGGCCGGATCGGGCCGCCGGGGGCGGGCAGCCGGCGGGTGGTGCTGGCGAAGCCGCTGTCGTACATGAACCTGTCGGGCGGCCCGGTGAACGCGCTGCGGGACTTCTACAAGGTGCCGGTGGCGAACATCGTGGCCGTGCACGACGAGCTGGACATCGACTACGGCACGCTGCGGCTGAAGCTGGGCGGCGGCGACAACGGGCACAACGGCCTGAAGTCGATGACGAAGGCGATGGGCGCGGACTACCACCGCGTGCGGTTCGGGATCGGGCGCCCGCCGGGCCGGATGCAGGTGGCGGACTTCGTGCTGAGGGACTTCTCCTCCGCGGAGCGCAAGGAACTGGACTACTTCGTGGACCGCGCGGCGGACGCGGTGGAGTGCCTGGTCACGGAGGGCCTTGAGCGGGCGCAAAGCGCGTACAACTCCTGACTTGTCCCCCGGGAAGTTGACCTGACGCAGAGGTGTGGCCAATGATCCCGGCCATGCCTGCCACAGCCACCCCTGCTCGCCGGGCCGCGTCCACCGTGCTGCGGTTCGGGCGGAACGCGGCGATGGCCACGGTCACGGCGCTGATCCTGATCGCCGGGGTGTGGGCGTCGTGGGGCACGGCGCAGCACGTGATGCTGGCCAAGGGCCGCGAGAGCGGCACGGTGCGGGTGACGTGGTGCGGTGAGGACACCTGCAGCGGCCCCTACGCACCGGTGTCGCAGGGGTCGACGGCGCGGGACCGGGTCGTGGTCGCCCACACGGCCGGGGTGCGCCTCGGGCGGACGTACCGCGTGATCGTGAAGCCGGGCACCGACGAGGTGGTGCGGTCGGGCCCCGCCGGGATCCTGTACGCGTGGGCCCCACTGGGCGGCGCGCTGCTGCTGGCGTCGGTGGTGGTCGCGGGCGGGCTGCGGCGGACGCGGGCGGCATGGGTGCTGGCGGGCGCGGGGGTGGCCCTGCTGACGGGCGCGTTCGTGACGTTGTGAGCCGCCCGCGGATCCCCGCGCGAGCGTGCCGATCCGCTCGCCTCCCTCGCACGGGGGTGCCCCCGGGCCCGTACGGAACCCGGGGGCACCCCCGTTCGTGCCGTCCGGCCGGGATCAGCCGGTGTTGCGCAGACCGGCTGCCACGCCGTTGACGGTGAGGAGCAGGGCGCGGGCGAGCAGCGGGTCGGGTTCCTCGCCGGCGGCTGCCGCGTCGCGCTGCCGCTTGAGCAGGGTGACCTGGAGGTAGGAGATCGGGTCGAGGTAGGCGTCGCGGATGGCGAAGGTCTGCCTGAGGACGGGCTGGGCGTCGAGGAGTTCCTTCTCGCCGGTGATACGCAGGACCTCGCGGACGGTCAGCTCGTGCTCGGCCCTGATGGTGTCGAACACGTGCTTGAGGTTGTCGGGGACGAGCGTGTCGACGTAGTGCTGCGCGATACGCAGGTCGGTCTTCGCGAGGGTCATCTCCACGTTGGAGACGAAGTTGCGGAAGAAGTGCCACTGCTCGTGCATCTCGTCGAGCACGGTGTCCAGGCCGGCCTCGCGCAGCGCCTTCAGGCCGCTGCCGACGCCGAACCAGCCGGGGACGATCTGCCGGGACTGGGTCCAGCCGAACACCCAGGGGATGGCGCGCAGGCCGTCCAGGCCCGCCCCGGAATCGGGGCGGCGCGAGGGGCGGGAGCCGAGGTGCAGGTCGGCGAGCTGGTCGACGGGGGTGGACGCGAAGAAGTAGCCGGGCAGGTCGGGGTCCTCGACGAGGCGCCGGTAGGCGGCGTGGGCGGCGTCGGAGACGACGTCCATGGCCGCGTCCCAGCGGGCGAGGGCCTCGGTGGACTGGCGGGGGGCGGTGTGCAGGGCGGACGCCTGCAGGGTGGCCGCCACGGTCAGTTCCAGGTTCTCCCGGGCGAGGGAGGGGATGAGGTACTTGTCGGAGATGACCTCGCCCTGCTCGGTCACCTTGATCTCACCGTCCAGGGTGCCCCAGGGCTGGGCGAGGATGGCGTCGTGGCTGGGGCCGCCGCCGCGGCCGACGGTGCCGCCGCGGCCGTGGAAGAGGCGCAGGCGGACGCCGTAGCGGTGGGCGACGTCGCGCAGGCGGCGCTGGGCGCGGTGGATCTCCCACTGGGAGGTGGTGATGCCGCCGAACTTGGAGGAGTCGGAGTAGCCGAGCATGACCTCCTGAACGTCGCCGCGCAGGGCGACCAGTCTCCGGTAGGAGGGGTCGGAGAGCATGTCCTCCAGGATCGTGTCGGCCGCCTTCAGCTCGTCGGTGGTCTCCAGCAGCGGCACGATGCCGATCTTCGCCCAGCCGGCGTGCAGGTCGATCAGGCCGGCCTCGCGGGCGAGCACGGCCGCGGCGAACACGTCGTCGGCGCCCTGGCACATCGAGATGATGTACGACTCGACGACCTCCGGCCCGAACACCTCCAGCGCCCGCCCGACCGTCTCGAACACGCCGAGCGTCTTGGCGCCGGCCGCGTCGACGGGGGCGGGGGTGGGGGCGAGCGGCCTCCTGGAGCGCAGCTCCTTGGCGAGCAGCTTGGCGCGGTACTCGCGGGGCATGTCGGCGTAGCGCCAGGACTCCTCGCCGAGCCGGTCGAAGAGCTGGCCGAGGGCGTGGTGGTGGGCGTCGGCGTGCTCGCGGACGTCCATGGTGGCCAGCTGGAGGCCGAAGGCGGCCAGGGTGCGGATGGTGCGGCCCAGGCGGCCGTCGGCGAACAGGCCGCCGCGGTGCGCGCGCAGGGAGTCCTGGATGATCCGCAGGTCGCGCAGCAGTTCGGAGGTGCCGAGGTAGTCGCGGCCGGGCTCGTGGGCGGTGCTGCGGGCCAGGCGCTGCTTGGTGTTCTCCAGCTTCTGCCGGATGCAGGTGGCCTTGAGCCGGTAGGGCTCCTCGGCGTTGAGCCGCTTGTAGCGCGGGCTGATCTCGGGCAGCCGTTCGAGGTCGGCCTGGAGGGACTGCAGGAGTTCGTCGGTGGCGCCGGTGTAGCGGATCGAGTTCGACAGGAAGCCGCGCAGCTCGTCGATCATGTCGAGGGCGTCGTTGATGCCGTGCTCGTGCTGGAGGATCAGCACGTCCCAGGTCACCTGCGGGGTGACGTTGGGGTTGCCGTCGCGGTCGCCGCCGATCCAGGTGCCGAAGGTGACGGGGCGGGTGTCGTCGGGCAGCCTGACGCCGACCCGCTCCAGTTCGGCGGTGAGGTCCTCCAGGACGTCGCCGACGGCGCCGGCGTGCAGCTCGTCGAGGTAGTAGATGGCGTTGCGGGCCTCGTCCGCCGGTTCCGGCCGGACGACGCGCAGCTCGTCGGTCTGCCAGACCAGGTCGATGTTCTCCGCCAGACGCGTGTCGTGGCGGCGGCGGTCGGAGTCGAGGACGGGGGTCTCCAGCAGCGCGGCGATGCGCCGGAGCTTGTTCAGAACCGACCGGCGCGCGGCCTCCGTGGGGTGGGCGGTGAACACCGGGCGGACGTTCAGGTGCTCGACCGTCTGCCGCAGGTGCTCGGGGTCGGCGTCCTTCAGGCGGTCGGCCGTGCGGGCGATCAGGCCGCCCTCGGCGGCCCGCCTGGCGCGCAGTTCGCGGCCGCGGTGGACCTGCTCGGTGACGTTGGCGAGGTGGAAGTAGGTGGAGAAGGCGCGGACCAGCTTGGCCGCGGTCTCCAGTTCGATGCCGCGCAGCAGCTCGGCGGCGGCCTCGCCGTTCTCGCGGGTCAGGTGGCGCACCCTCTCGACCAGGTCGAGGAGTTCGGGACCCTCCTGCCGGACGAGGGTCTCACCGAGGAGGTCACCCAGTCGGCGGATGTCGGCGCGCAGCTCGCTGCTGGTCGTCGTCTGGTCGTCGGCACTGCTCACAGGTGCGGCTCCTTGCAGTGTTGAAGCTCGTCTGGGAGGGAACCCGGGCAGCCGCACCCGCGCGGCGGTGCCGCTTCAGGAGGGGGGCAACCGGGAAGAAAACAGAGCGGACCGCGCTGTCCGACCGAGTCCAAGTCTAGGTGTCGACCCGGACTCGCTGGCTAGGGGCTCTTGCCGGGAGGCGACGCACTGACATACTTACGATGCCGTAGGTTACGGACCCGTAGGGAGCTGCCAGGCTGACGGGTTCCTCCACCTCCGGCACCTGCCGCATTCCTCGACCCCACAGGGGACGCCCATGACCACAAGCTCCGATGTGATCGCAGACGCCCCGGAGGCGACCGACCCCTCACTGCCCTCCGCGACGCTGGGCGGGGAGCAGAAGCGTTCGATCGAACAGCTCACGCTCCTGCTGTTCATCACCGTCCCGTTCCTCGCGCTGGTCGCGGCCGTGCCGCTGGCCTGGGGATGGGGGGTGAGCTGGCTGGACCTCGGCCTGCTGGTGTTCTTCTACTTCCTCGGCTGCCACGGCATCACCATCGGTTTCCACCGGCACTTCACGCACGGCTCCTTCAAGGCGAAGCGGCCCCTGAAGATCGCGCTCGCGATCATGGGGTCGATGGCGGTCGAGGGGCCCCTGGTCCGCTGGGTGGCCGACCACCGCAGGCACCACAAGTTCTCCGACCACGAGGGCGACCCCCACTCCCCGTGGCGCTACGGCGAGACGATCCCGGCGCTGATGAAGGGTCTGTGGTGGGCCCACCTCGGCTGGATGTTCGACGAGGAGCAGACCCCGCAGGACAAGTACGCGCCGGACCTGATCAAGGACCGGACGCTGCGCGCGGTCTCCCGCCAGTTCGTGCTGTGGACGATCGTGTCGCTCGGGCTGCCGCCGCTGATCGGGGGGCTGGTGACCATGTCGTGGTGGGGCGCGTTCACGGCGTTCTTCTGGGGCTCGCTGGTCCGGGTGGCCCTGCTGCACCACGTGACGTGGTCGATCAACTCCATCTGCCACGCGGTCGGCAAGCGCCCGTTCAAGTCGCGCGACCGCTCGGGCAACGTGTGGTGGCTGGCGATCCTGTCCTGCGGCGAGTCCTGGCACAACCTTCACCACGCCGACCCGACCTCCGCGCGGCACGGTGTGGAGCGCGGCCAGCTGGACTCCTCCGCCCGTCTGATCCGCTGGTTCGAGCAGCTGGGCTGGGCGTACGACGTGCGCTGGCCGTCACGCTCGCGCATCGATTCCCGCCGCAACGGCGGTGAAGGCGGCTCCCGGCGCCGGAGGGAAGCCGCGCAGGCGGCATGATGGTCGCCGTGGCGACCGACTCGAGCACCCCCAGCAACGACAAGCCCCGGCGCGCGCGCCGCACCCGCATGACCGGTGCCGAGCGCCGCCAGCAGCTGCTGGAGATCGGCCGCACCCTGTTCGCGACCAAGGGTTTCGAGGGCACGTCGGTGGAGGAGATCGCGGCCAAGGCCGGCGTCTCCAAACCGGTGGTCTACGAGCACTTCGGCGGCAAGGAGGGCCTGTACGCGGTCGTCGTGGACCGTGAGATGCGGCGCCTGCTGGACATGGTGACCGGCTCACTGACCGCGGGGCACCCGCGGGAGCTGTGCGAGCAGGCCGCGTTCGCGCTGCTGGACTACATCGAGGAGTACACGGACGGCTTCCGCATCCTCGTCCGCGACTCCCCCATCCCCCAGTCGACGGGCACCTTCGCCTCCCTCATCTCCGACATCGCCACCCAGGTCGAGGACATCCTGGGCCGCGAGTTCAAGAACCGCGGCTTTGACCCGAAGCTGGCCCCGCTGTACGCGCAGGCCCTGGTGGGCATGGTCGCGCTGACCGGCCAGTGGTGGCTGGACGTGCGCCGCCCGAAGAAGGCGGAGGTGGCCGCGCACCTGGTGAACCTGGCGTGGCACGGCCTGGACGGCCTGGAGCAGAAACCGCGGCTGATCGGCCACCGCAAGAGCTGACCGGGCGGGGGCGCCGGCGCGGTCACTGCGCGGGGGCGACGGGCTCCAGGAACTCCAGGCGGTTGCCGACCGGGTCCTCGGAGTAGAAGCGGCGGTGGCCGGGCAGGGCGTCGTCCCAGGTGACCGGCGCGCCGCGGGACGCCAGCCGGGAGGCGTACTCCTCGATCCCCGTCACCCTGAGTCCCGGATGTGCCTTGCGGGCGGGCCGGAAGTCCTCCTCGACGCCCAGGTGGAGTTGCACGGCCCCGGCCTGGAACCAGCACCCTCCCCGCGCCGCCAGGACCGGCGGCTTGGGGATCTCCGTCATGCCGAGGACGCCGGCGTAGTACGCCCGCAGCCGGTCCTCCGCGCCGGGCGGCGCGGCGAGCTGCACGTGGTCGACCGCGGTGAGCATCTGTTCAGGCCTCCTTCGTGGCCACCGCGAAGACGCGGCGGAAGGGGAACGGGGTGCCGTGCGGGCCGGCCGGGTAGGCCTCGCGCAGGGCGTCGCGGTACTCGGCCACGAACTCCTCCCGCGCCCCGGGGTCGTCGGCGAGCGCCGTGAGGACCGGGCGCAGGCCCGTGCCCTTGACCCAGTCGAGGACCGGGTCCTCCCCCTGGAGCAGGTGGAGGTACGTCGTCTCCCACACGTCCGCCGCGCAGCCGAGGCCGGTCAGCCGCTCCAGATAGTCCTGCGGCGTGAGGACGGCGTCGTCGTGGCGCAGGACCGCGGCGAGGCGGCCGCGCCAGCGGGCGGAGTGGGCGAGGTCGCGCATCAGGCGGTGGCTGGGTGCGGAGAAGTTGCCGGGGACCTGGAAGGCGAAGGTGCCACCGGGCCTCAGGGCCGCGATCCAGTCGGCGAACCGGCCGGCGTGCCCCGGCACCCACTGCAGGGTGGCGTTGGAGACGATGAGGTCGTACGGCTCCGGCGGCGTCCAGGTGCGCAGGTCGGCGCCGGCGAAGTCGAGGCGGCCGCCGCCGCGGGTGGGGCCCTCGTGGTCGACGTGGGCCCGGTCGAGCATCTCGGGCGAGTTGTCGTACCCGGTGACGTGCGCGGCGGGCCAGCGGTCGGTGAGCAGGACGGTGACGTTGCCCGGGCCGCAGCCGAGGTCGGCGACGCGGGGCCGGCCGCCGGGCGGATCGGGGACGCGGGCGAGGAGGTCGGTGAAGGGGCGGGCGCGGTGCCCGGCGTGGCGCAGGTACTGGGCGGGGTCCCAGACGGGGGTGAGGGGGGACGGCATGGCGGCCTCCTGGATGTTCTCGGCGGTCGGTGACCACGGTCCTCGGGATCGTGCGGGCCCGCGGTCACCACTTTCCCGCGCAAAGTATCTTGACGTCAAGACAATCGACGTCAAGAGACTTCACGTCGACACAACCACTACACTGATCGTCATGGAGGACGAGGTCGATCGGCTGGTCGCAGCATGGCGCCGCGAGCGCCCGGACCTCGACGTGGAACCGCTCGAGGTGCTCAGCCGGGTGAGCAGGCTGGCCCGGCACCTGGACCGCGCGCGCCGGCTCGCCTTCTCCGAGCACAGCCTGGAGCCCTGGGAGTTCGACGTGCTGACGGCGCTGCGGCGCGCCGGGTCCCCGTACCAGCTGTCGCCGGGGCAGCTGCTGACCCAGACCCTGGTCACCTCGGGCACGATGACCAACCGCATCGACCGGCTGGCGAAGAAGGGCCTGGTCGAGCGCCTGCCCGACCCCAGCGACCGGCGCGGTGTGCTGGTCCGGCTGACGGAGGAGGGCCGGGACCGCGCGGACCAGTCGCTCGCGGGACTGCTCGACCAGGAGCGGGCGATCCTGGGCGAGCTGTCGCACGCCCAGCGCAGCGAGCTGGCCGCCCTGCTGCGTCAGCTGACCGCCCCGTTCGACAACATCCCGGGCTAGACCAGGGACTCTCCTCCGGATCCGGCCGAGCGCCCCGGTTCAGGCGCTGCTGCTCTCCCTCACCTTCACCCCGATCGGCGTGGCGGGTGCCGTCTCCGCCGGCCCGACCCCGGCGCGCCGGGCGAGCGCGACGGCGGCGAGCGTGGAGTGCACGCCCAGCTTGCCGAGGACGTTCTGCATGTGGGTGCGCACGGTGTGCGGGGAAAGGTAGAGCCGTTCGGCGACGGCCTTGCGGCCGAGTCCGGCGACCATGCAGCGCAGCACCTCCCGCTCGCGGGGGGTCAGGGACTCCACCAGCCGCTCGCTCTCGCTGCGGTGCCTGCGCGCGGCGGTCAGTTCGCGCAGCACCCCCGTCAGCAGGGCCGGCGGCAGATGCGTCTCGTCACGCAGCACGCCCCGGATGACGGTCAGCAGCCGCGACAGCGAGCAGTCCTTGGCCACCCAGCCGCAGGCCCCGGCCTGCAGGGCCAGCGCCGCCCGGTGGGGGTCGTCCCGCTCGGCGAGCACCACGGTCCGCACGCCGGGCTGGGCGCCCCGGACCCCGGCGACGAGGGAGATCCCGTCGACCAGGCCGTCCGCGTCGCCGTCGCGCACCGGCACGGCGGTGCGCGAGCCGGGCACGGTGCCGCCCAGGTCGGCGTCGACGAGTGCCACGTCGTACCGGCGGCCCTCGGCGGCCGCCCGCTCCAGGCAGCGCAGCGCCGCCGGACCGGAGCCGGCCGCGGCCACCTCGACGTCGGGCTCGGCGGCCAGGGCGGCGGCGAGGGACTCGGCGAAGATGCGGTGGTCGTCGACCACCAGCACTCGGATGCGAACCACTGAAAACCCCCCTTTCCCCACGCCCTGTGAAGGGCAGGGGACGCGCCATCGTCCGTCCGGAGAACGCCGACCGGCGCGGGTACGGCGCCCCGTGGTCACGACCGCACGGCCGCCGCCATGCGGAAGAGCTACCCCCACTCAGGGCGTCGTACCCGGCTGTCTCGCCCCCTGATCGGCACCGGCCCCCACCGGTGCTGTTTTCAGACTACGGACGGGGGGCAGGAGCGGAAGGCAATTCGCAGAACTGACCACCGGGCGCGTTTAGGGTGTGCCGCATGTTCCGAATCGAGGCAGAAGTAGACAAAGAGCGGCACGCTCTGCTCCGCTCCCGTCTCCGCGACACCAACGCGGCGGCCTCGCCGGTCCTCGCCGCCCTGCGCGGCACTCCCGCCGATCGCGAGCTGCCGCTGCACGTCTGGGCGGTGGACGACGCAGGGCACCTGGCCGGCGGTCTGGTCGGCCACACGTGGACGACCTGGCTGCATGTCGCGTACCTGTGGGTCGACGCCCGTCACCGGGGCCGGGGCCTGGGCTCCCGGCTGCTGGCGCGGGCGGAGCGGACGGCGCGCCGCGAGCGCCGCTGCCGGGCCGCACGCCTGGAGACCTGGGACTTCCAGGCGCCGGAGTTCTACCGCCGGCACGGCTACAAGGTGGTGTGCGCGATCCCCGACTATCCGCCGGGGATCACCGAGTACACGTTGATCAAGCCGCTGGGCTGAGCCGGCGCGCCCCCGCCGAGGGCACCGCCTCGAACACCCGCGGAGCCCGGAAGCCGGCCGCGGCGAAGGCCTCCTCGACCGCCTTGGTGATCGCGGGCACGTCGCCCTCCTCGGCCAGCACGATCGCCGAGCCGCCGAAACCGCCGCCGGTCATGCGGGCGCCCAGCGCGCCGGCGGCGTTCGCGGAGTCGACGACCAGGTCGAGCTCCGGGCAGGAGACGCGGAAGTCGTCCCGCAGGGACAGGTGCCCCTCGGTCAGCACCGGTCCGATCGCCCGGGCGTCGCCCTTCCGCAGCAGCGACACCACGCGCTCGACCCGCTCGTCCTCGGTGACGACGTGGCGCACCAGGCGGCGCACCTCCTCGTCGTCGCCGATCCGCTCCAGCGCCGCGTCCAGCTCGCCGTGGGGGATGTCCCGCAGGGCGTCCACGCCGAGCAGCGCGGCGCCCTTCTCGCAGCCGGCGCGGCGCCTGCCGTACTCGCCGCCGCTGTGGGCGTGTTCGACGCGGGTGTCGACGACCAGCAGGCGCATGCCCTCGGCCGCGAGGTCGAAGGGGATCTGATGCTGGGACAGGTCGCGGGTGTCGAGGAACAGGGCATGGCCGGCCTCACAGCACGCCGACGCCGTCTGGTCCATGATGCCGGTGGGGGCACCGACGTAGACGTTCTCGGCGCGCTGGCACAGACGGGCCAGCTGCCAGCCCTTGAGCCCGAGGGCGAACAGGTCGTTCAGGGCGAGGGCGACGACGACCTCCAGCGCGGCGGACGACGACAGGCCGGCGCCGGCCGGCACGGTCGAGGTCAGGTGGACGTCCGCGCCGGTGACCGCGTGGCCGGCCTCGCGCAGCGCCCACACCACACCGGCCGGGTAGGCCGTCCAGCCCTTGGCGGACTCGGGGGCCAGCTCGTCGACGCGCAGCTCGACGGCCGCCCCCGGGCCGCCGTCGCCCTCGCCGCTCTCTACGGACGCCGAGTGCAGGCGCAGCACGCCGTCGGTGCGCCGGGAGACCGCGGCGACCGTGACGTGCGGCAGGGCGAACGGCATGACGAAGCCGTCGTTGTAGTCGGTGTGCTCGCCGATCAGGTTGACCCGGCCCGGCGCCGCCCAGACGCCCTCGGGCTCGGCCCCGTACAGCTCGACGAAGCCGTCCCGCACCTGCTGTGCCCCCACTACCGCTCCCCTGCCGTGTCTGCGACCTGCTGCGCGAACTCCCATGCGTCCGCGACGATACCCGCGAGGTCCGTGCGGGACGGGGTCCAGCCGAGCTTCTCGCGCGCCGTTTCGGCGGAGGCAACCAGGACGGCCGGGTCGCCACCGCGGCGCGGGGCCACGACCTCGGGGACGGGGTGGCCGGTGACCCGGCGGACGGTCTCGACGACCTCGCGGACCGAG
Source organism: Streptomyces sp. NPDC003697 (assembly GCF_053587115.1). Classification (NCBI taxonomy): domain Bacteria; kingdom Bacillati; phylum Actinomycetota; class Actinomycetes; order Kitasatosporales; family Streptomycetaceae; genus Streptomyces; species Streptomyces sp. NPDC003697. The sequence continues at coordinate 92,670 of NZ_JBSFNN010000018.1, read as the reverse complement.
AAGCCGCTGCCGTTGCCGAGGTTGCAGATCAGGTGCTCGCCCGGACCGGCGGCCCTCAGGGCCAGCAGATGGGCCTCGGCGAGGTCGGCGACGTGGATGTAGTCGCGGACGCAGGTGCCGTCGGGGGTCGGGTAGTCGTCGCCGAAGACGGAGATCGCCTCCCGGCGGCCCTGCGCGACCTGGAGCACGAGGGGGATGAGGTGCGACTCCGGGTCGTGGCGCTCCCCGTGGGAGCCGTAGGCGCCGGCCACGTTGAAGTAGCGCAGCGAGACCGCGGCCAGGCCGTGCGCGGCGGCCTCCCCGGCGATCATGTGGTCGACGGCGAGCTTGGAGGCGCCGTAGGGGTTGGTCGGCTTCGTCGGCGCGGTCTCGACGATCGGGACCTGCTCGGGCTCTCCGTACGTGGCCGCCGTGGACGAGAACACCAGCCTGCGCACGCCGGCCTCGCGCATGGCGGTCAGCAGCGCCATGGTGCCGCCGACGTTGTTGTCCCAGTACTTCTCCGGCTTCACCACGGATTCGCCGACCTGTGAGGACGCGGCGAAGTGCAGCACGGCGTCGTAGGAGGGGTCCAGCCACTTGGCGGCGCGCCGGATGTCGTCCTCGACGAAGGCGGCGCCCGCGGGGACGCCCTCGCGGAAGCCGGTGGAGAGGTTGTCCAGGACGGTCACCTCGTGGCCGGCCTCCAGCAGGTGCTGGGCGACGACGCTGCCGACGTAGCCCGCGCCACCCGTCACCAGGTACTTCCCGCTCATGAACTCGCTACCTCTCGCAGTCGCTCGGCCGCGCGCTCCGGCGGCACGTCATTGATGAACACGTTCATGCCGGACTCGGAACCCGCGAGGAACTTGAGCTTGCCGGCGGTACGTCGGATGGTGAAAAGCTCCAGGTGGAGCGCGAAGTCGTCCCGGCCGACGCCGTCGAACTCCTCCAGCGCGCCGAACGGGGCCTGGTGCCAGGCCGCTATGTACGGCGTCGGCAGCCGGTCCGCGGATCCCTGCCCGCCGTCCGGCGCGTCGAAGATCCGGTCGAAGCGCCTCAGCAGTTCCAGGTACACCCGGGGGAACTCCGCGCGCGCCGCCTCGTCGAGCGCCAGCAGGTCCGGCACGCGGCGGCGCGGGTACAGGTGGACCTCGTACGGCCAGTGCGCGGCGTACGGGACGAAGGCGACCCAGTGGTCGGTGCGCAGGACGACCCGCTCGCCGGCGAGCTCACGCTCCAGGACGGCGTCGAAGAGGTTCTCCCCGCCGGTGGCCCGCTTGTGGGACGCCAGCGACCGCAGCATGAGCGCGGTGCGCGGGGTGGTGAAGGGGTAGGCGTAGATCTGACCGTGGGGGTGACCCAGGGTCACGCCGATCTCGGCTCCGCGGTTCTCGAAGCAGAAGACCTGCTCCACGGAGGGCAGATGCGACAGCTCCGACGTCCGGTCCGTCCACGCGTCGAGGACGAGCCGCGCCTGCTCCTCGGTCAGGCCGGCGAAGGAGGCGTCGTGGTCGGAGGTGAAGCACACGACCTCGCACCGGCCGGAGTCGCCGGCCAGCGACGGGAAGCGGTTCTCGAACACCACCACGTCGTAGGAGGAGTCGGGGATCTCGCTCAGCCGCTCGCCGCGCGACGGGCACAGCGGGCACTCGTCGGCCGGCGGGTGGTAGGTGCGGCCCTGGCGGTGCGAGGCCACGGCGACCGCGTCGCCGAGCAGCACGTCCTGGCGGATCTCGGACGTGGTCACCGTCCGCTCCAGCGGACGCCGGTCGACCGCGTCGCGCACGATGTCGTCCCGCAGGTCGTAGTAGATGAGCTCACGACCGTCGGCCAGCCGGGTCGAGGTCTTCTTCACTTCGGACTCCCTATGCCCGGACCCAATCACTCAACACAATCAAACATAACATGTCACAACCGATCACAAGCGGCGCCACATCACGATCCAACAAAGACCCTCAACACAAGTGTTCAAATACTGAACGCGGAGGCGTAGGTTCCACGCTGGACCAGTTCGCGCAACGAAGCGAGTTCCTATGCAAACCCCCACGTACCTGGCAGCAGAGCTACGACTCCCCACCAACTGGCTCGATTACACGATCCTCGGGATCTACTTCGTCGTGGTGCTCGGCGTCGGCTTCGCCGCCCGCCGCTCGGTGAGAACGAGCCTCGACTTCTTCCTCGCCGGACGGTCCCTGCCCGCCTGGATCACCGGTCTGGCGTTCATCTCCGCCAACCTCGCCGCCACCGAGATCCTGGGGATGGCCGCCAACAGTGCCCAGTACGGCGTCTACACCGTGCACTGGTACTGGATCGGCGCCATCCCCGCCATGGTCTTCCTCGGCCTGGTCATGATGCCCTTCTACTACGGCTCCAAGGTGCGCTCGGTCCCCGAGTTCCTGCTGCTGCGCTTCGACAGGGGCGCGCACCTGCTCAGTTCGATCCTGTTCGCGTTCGCCGCCATCCTCATCGCGGGCGTGAACCTGTACGCCCTGGCGATCGTCGTCGAGGCCCTGCTCGGCTGGCCGCAGTGGGTGGCCATCGTGGTCGCCGGTTTCTTCGTCCTCGCCTACATCACCCTCGGCGGCCTGTCGTCCGCGATCTACAACGAGGTGCTGCAGTTCTTCGTCATCCTCGCCGCCCTGATCCCGATCGTGGTGCTCAGCCTGAAGCGGGTCGGCGGCTGGGACGGTCTGACCGCCACCCTCACCAGGCAGCACGGCGAGAACTTCGTGAGCGCCTGGGGCGGCACGGGCATCGGCAGCGCCAACCCGCTGGGCGCCAACTGGCTGACGATCGTCCTCGGCCTCGGCTTCGTGCTCTCCTTCGGCTACTGGACCACCAACTTCGCCGAGGTCCAGCGCGCGCTGTCCGCGAAGAACCTCTCCGCCGCCCAGCGCACCCCCTTGATCGCCGCGTACCCGAAGATCTTCATCGTCTTCCTGGTGATGATCCCCGGTCTGGTCGCCGCCGCCCTCGTGCCCAGGATCGGCACCGCCGGCTCCGGCCTGCAGTACAATGACGCCATCCCGTACCTGATGCAGGAGCTGCTGCCCAACGGCGTGCTCGGCATCGCGGTGACCGGCCTCCTCGCCGCCTTCATGGCCGGCATGGCGGCCAACGTGTCGTCCTTCAACACGGTGTTCACCAACGACATCTGGGCCAAGTACGTCGTCAAGGACCGCGAGGACGGCTACTACGTGCGGTTCGGGCGGCTCATCACCGCCGTCGGCGTGCTCGCCTCGGTCGGTACGGCCTTCCTCGCCTCGTCGTTCTCGAACATCATGGCCTACCTGCAGACGCTGTTCTCCTTCTTCAACGTGCCGATGTTCGTGGTGTTCATCGTCGGCATGTTCTGGAAGCGCGCGTCCACGAAGTCCGGCTTCTGGGGCCTGCTCGCCGGCACCGTGACCGCGATGGTGAACTACTTCGTCATCTACAAGCAGGGCATCATCCACATCCCCACCGACCAGGGCGCCAACTTCGTCTCCGCGATCGCCGGCTTCGTCGCGGGCGCGGTGGTCATGGTGGCCGTGTCGCTGTTCACCCGGCCCAAGCCCGCCGAGGAGCTGCGGGGCCTGGTCTACGGCACCACCTCCCCCGGCGTGGCCGAGCCCGCCGCCCCCGGCGACGAGGTCTGGTACCGCAGGCCCGCGCTCCTGGGCTGGGGAGCGGTCGTCCTCGCCGCCCTCTGCTACATCCCGTTCTCGCTCTGACGCGGGAGGATTGAGAGACCATGACCGAGAACCACGGATTCTCCGAGAAGGACGTCCAGCGGGAGGTCTCCGAGCTGGAGACCAAGTCCGCGACCGCCGCGCGGATCTTCGACCTGCGGCGCATCATCGGCGGGCTGTTCGTCCTCTACGGGATCATCGTGACGATCACGGGCCTGACGGACTCGCAGGCCGCGATCGCCAAGGCGCAGGGCGTCAACATCAACCTGTGGACCGGGATCGGGATGCTGGCCCTGGGCGTGTTCTTCCTGGTGTGGCTGAAGCTGCGGCCGGCGGCACCGCGGGAGGACGAACCGGCGGAGTGACGCGACGGCGGCGGGCGCGGGCCCGCCGTGCACCCGGCGCGGGGGCCGGTGCCGGTGCCGGTGCCGGCCTCGGGTCCGGTGCCGGGTGGGGCGGCCGTCCGCCGTCACGGGGACGCCCGCGGCCGGCGGTCTCGTTCACCGGCCGCCGGCGGGCGGGGCCGGGGATGTCCGCTCCGGCCCGGTGTCCTTCCTCAGCAGCGGGCCCGCGCGGTCCAGCAGGCCCGTGCGGGCCGCGAGAGCCGCCGCCTCCAGCCGGGAGCCCACCTCCAGCTTCATCAGCACCCGCTGCACATGGGTGCGGGCCGTGCTCGGCGCTATGCCCATGCCCGCCGCGATGAGCCGGGTGTCCTCGCCCTCGGCCACCCGCACCAGGACCTCCACCTCCCGGGGAGTCAGCAGCTGCAGCAGGCGCCGGCCCTCGTCGTCGGGCTGCGCGGCCGGGTGGAGCAGCTCGTCGAAGGCGCCCTGGAGCAGCTGGGGCGCCACCGCCGCCTCACCCGCGCGGGCCTTCGTGATCGCCCGCTCGACGCCCTCGATGCGCTCGTCGTGGCGGACGTAGCCCGAGGCGCCCGCGGCGAAGGCCGCCGCGATCCCCCGCGGCGAGGGCACGGGCCCCAGCACCACGACCGCGACCTGCGGACGCTCCCGCTTGATCCGCAGCACCGGGTCGAACGTCCCCGCCCCGGCCGGTGCCGCCGTGCCCAGCAGGCACACCTCCGGCGCCCGTGTGATCACCAGCTCCGCCGCTCCCGCGACGGGCGCCGCCGCGGCCAGCACCCGGTGTCCGCGCAGCTTCAGCGCCGAGGCCAGCGCCTCGGCGAGCAGGCGGTGGTCGTCCACCACCATCAGCCGCACTCCCATGAGCAACCCCCAGCTCCCCCTGGATGCCCCCTGTGGATGCCCACCGGACCCCACGCACACCCCACCCCACGGGCGGTGACCCCCCGGCGCAGCCGCCCCGCATGCCCCCGGAAGCTACACGCTCATGGCACGCCGCGCTGCCCCTACCGGCGAGAAGCGCCCGGATCGCCGAAATTGACCACGCGGGGACGACGGGCGGGGTACGCGAACGGCCCCGCCCCGTGAAGCTTCCGTTCCAGTGGGGGCGGGGCCGTCTCCTCGGGCCTACCGGGTGCCGAAGCCGATGGCCGTGTACCGCTTCTCGTCCGCCGAGTAGGGCTTGCTCACCAGTTCCTTGCCCAGGAAGAGCCGCCCGCCGGTGTACAGCAGCTCCGCGGAGCTGGGGACCATGCTGCTGATCGCGTCCAGGACCGGCCTGGTGGCCGGCGTCTCCAGCAGCTCGGTCTGCTTCAGCGTCCTGCCGTTCACGGAGACCACCTGGGCGCCCTTGTCGTACGGGCCGTCCTTGAAGGCGATGAGGTCGCCCCCGTCCATCCGGATCGGGAAGATCGTGTAGCGGTCGCCCGCGTCGACGCGGTCACCGGTGGTCTTCCCCGTCGCCAGGGAGAAGGCGACGATCTCGTTGGTGTTGCTGAACTGCGCCGAGCCGTCGTGTTCCTTGGTCGGGACGTACAGCTTGCCGTTGCCGACCACGATCCCCTTGCAGCCGTCGACCCTGCTGATCTCGCAACGGTGGGCGTACTCGCCGTCCTTGAGCGCGATCTTGTACCGCAGCTTGCCGCCGTCGTCCAGCGAGAAGACGTCGGTGGCGCCGGACGCGGTGATGTCGCTCGAGTCGGCACCGAAGACGACCGGCTTGGTGGAGATGACCTTGGCGTTGTCGATGCCGGCCGGCAGCTTGTACGTCCACTTGACGCTGCCCGTCGCGGCGTCGAGCAGCTGGACCTCCAGCGTCTCGCTGCCGTAGGTGCCGCACTTGCGGACCGCGACGAGCTGCTCGCCGCCCGCGTAGCCGGCGTCCCGGCACCCGCCGACCTTGGGCTGCCACAGCACCTTGCCGGTCCTGACGTCGAAGCCGGCGCCGCCGTTGTATCCGCCGCCCACCGCGACCGTGCTGCCCGAGATGCTGACCTCGCCGAACACCACCTTCGTGCCGCTCAGCTCGACGTTCCCCGTCCACAGCTGCTTGCCGGTGTCCAGGCTGAACGCGGTGATCTCCGTGCAGGGCACGTGGTCGCCCTTGCTGTTCCGCTTCGCTCCCTCGGTGAGGACGACGGCGGTCCTGTCCGCGGTGATCTGGCGGGAGGCGGCGCAGGTCTGACCGGTCAGCGGCAGCGTCCACCTGGCCTTGCCGGTGTCGGGTTCGTAGCCCACGATCTGGTTGACGCCGGCCTTGGCGTACACGGTGTCGGTCAGCCAGGAGCCCTCGACGCTGTCGATCTGGGCGTCCTTGACCACCGGCGCGGGGATCTGGAAGAGCACCCGGGCGGCCGGGTCGTCCGGCACCTTCTCCGTGCCGTTGCCGGCGGAGTCGCCGCCGCTGCCCTCGCCGTCCTCACCGCCGGTGCCGCCGCTGGACCCGGCGGTGTCCTTCCTGCCGTCGTGGCCGGACGAGTTGGCGTACCAGACGCCGCCGCCGATGATCAGCGCGATCGCCACGACGGCCGCGACGATGATCGCCACCTGCGCGTTCAGGCCCCGCCTGCCGCCGGCACCCGCCGGCTGCGCCGCCTGCGCGTGCAGCGGCACCGTCGGCTGCCCCGGGTAGCCGTAACCGGGCTGCTGGGCGCCGTAGGGGCCGGGCTGCTGGGCGTAGGGGTTCGGCTGCCCGGTGGGGTAGCCGTAACCGGACCCCGGCGGCACCTGCGGGGCCTGGGGATAGCCGTAGCCGGGCGGCGGCGGGGGCGGGGGCGCCTGCGGGTGGCCGTAGCCGGGCGGCGGCGGGCCGGGCACCGGCGGGGCCGGAGGCGGAGGCGTCTGCGGGGCGCCCTGCGGCGGCTGCTGGGGTTGGCCCTGGTCCGGCGCGGACCCGGGGGACTTGGTGAGGCTCGGCGGACCGGCGGGGGGCGCACCCTGCGGGGGCTGTGCGGCCCCGGGGACCGGCCCGGATTGCGGGGGCTGGGGCTGCGCGGGCTGTGGCGGCTGGGGCTGCTGGGACCCGGGCGTCTGCGGCTGCCGGGATTCCGGCGCGGGTCCGGAACCCTGCGGCGGCTGGTCCTGCGGTGGGCCGAAACCGCCCTGCTGCGGCGGCTGGTTGGGGGGCGGGGGCGGCTGGGTCATCGGGGGTGCACCTCGGGAAACGGGGACGGGAAGAAGTCTGGTGATCGGGACGGCGCGGGAGGGCCGGCCGCCGCGGGGCGGCCGGCCCGCCTCACTTGCCGAAGGCGAGCATCAACTTCTCCTTCGCCTCGTCCCTGCCGCTCAGCCGGGTGGTGGAGAGGTAGAACCGGCCGTCGACCCAGTCGAAGTCCCGGGAGAAGAAGCCGTTCTCGATCTGCGCCGTGGCCTGCGGGTTCTGCAGCAGCGTCGTCGCCGTGTGACGCGTGCCGGCGGTCGGCACGGACACGACCCGGCCGCCGGAGGAGTACGACGGCTCGACGTACGCGACGAGCCTGCCGCCCTCCACCCCGACCGGCAGCATCGTGGTGTCCGCCGGGGACTTCACGCGCCACTTCTCCTTGCCGGTGGCCAGGCTGATCGCGACGATCTCGTTGGGACCGCTGGTCGCCTCCGTGGGCAGGTACAGGGTGTCGGCGTCGGACGCGACGCCCCGGCAGCCCTGCAGGTCGCGCTCGAGGACGGCCCAGCCGCACTCGGGCCGGAAGGAGGCCTTGGTGTCGACCTGGGAGAGGACGGAGCCGTCGGCCTTCAGGGTCGAGATGTTCCAGTGCTTCTTGTCCTCGTTGGTCATGTAGAGGATCACCGGGTCGACGGAGTAGGCGCGCGCGACCGACCAGCCCTTGGGGATCTTCTTGGTCCACTTGGCCGTGCCGGTCGTCGGATCGAGCTCCTGCACCTCGTCGTGCGCGTCCGCGCGGCCGGCGCCGCAGGAGGCGACCGCGATCAGCCGGGCGCCGCCCGCGAAGGCGGTGGGGAAGCAGGCCGCACCGTACTTCTGCTTGTCGAACAGCTTCTTGCCGGTGCCGATGTCGTACGCCGTGCCGGACTGCGAGCGGCCCACCATCAGCGTCCTGCCGCTGATCGACAGCTCGACGCTGAGCGTGCTGTCGAACAGCGCGCCCTCGGCGACCTCGCCGCTCCACCCCTTCGCACCGGTGTTCAGGTCGATCTGCTGGAGCTGGTTGCACTTGGCGCGGTCGCTGGCCCCGCTCATGTAGGCCACGACGACCTTGTCGTCGGCCGACTTCTGCGGGGTCACCGCGCAGATCTTCTGCGGAAAGGTGACGGGGTCCCAGGCCGGCTTGCCGTCACCCACGGCGTAGGCGAGGAGCTGCTTGTAGGCCGCCTTGACCGCGGTGCTGCCGGTGATCCACATGCCGGGGGCGTCGGCTCCGGAACCGGGCGTGTCCGGCGCCTCCTTGTACCAGAGCACCTTCGCCTCGCCGGGCTTGCGGCCGTCGTTGAGGTTCTCCGGGTCCTCGCGGCCGTCACCGCTGCCGTCGCCGGGGTTGGCCGGCGCGCCGGAGGCGGAGCGTCCGGGGCCGCCGCTCTTCTCCGCGACGGGCTTCTTCCCGCCGTCGTCGCCGCTGGTCACGGCCCACACGGTGCCGCCCACGACGAGCAGGGCAGCGACCGCGGCCCCGACGACGGCGGCCGGCCTGCCCCGGAACGGGTTGCGGGAACCGCCGGGCGGCGGGGTGCCGGGGGCTCCGGGGAACTGCGGCTGCGGATAGCCGTAGCCGGGCTGCTGTCCGTACGGACCGGGCTGCGGCTGCCCGTAGGGTCCCGGCTGCTGCGGCGGTCCGTACGGCCCCGGCTGCTGCGGCGGTCCGTAGGGGCCGGGCTGCCCGTAGGGGCCGGGCGCGGCGGGCGCGCCGTACGGGCCCGGCCCGGGCTGGGCGTAAGGGCCGGGGCCACCGGGGGGCTGCTGCGGGTAGCCGTAACCGGGCTGGGGCTGCGGCGGCTGGGCCGGGGGCGGGGGCGTGCCCTGACGCGGGGCCTGGGGAGCGCCGAAGCCGCCGCCCGGAGCGGACGGCGGGTGCGGAGCACCGGAGCCGCCGGGCTGCGGTGGCTGGTCGGGGTGTCCCCCGGTCGAACCCTGTGCGGAACCCGGGGAGTGATCCCGTGGCGCCCCGAAGCCGCCCCGCGGCGGCTGGTCCGGCGGCTGAGTCATCAGCGCGCTCCCCCTCATTCACTGATTCTTAGCCACGCCCTGAGGCTGTCGGTGGACCCAGAGCCGTCTTCGCATGGTTCTCAGACGGTCTTTCTATCACCCACCGCCGACGGTCCACCGGCCCAAAGCGGCCGCTGTTCCCAAGGGAGAACCGCCCTGTGATGCCCCTGTTACGCGCCTTCACCCCCCTTTTACGCGGCGCACGCGACGGGGGGCGCGCGCCGTGTGGTTCCGGACACCGGGGTGCGGGCCCGGCGCGCGCACCGGGCGGGCGCCGAGGCCCGGTTCGGGGACGGCGCCGGGAGCGGGGACGGCGGCGGCGCCGGGTCCCGGGCGGGCGCCCGGTGGCCGCGCGTGCCGTCGGGGCCTGCCCTCAGGCGTCCTCGGCGAGTTCGAGCCAGCGCATCTCGAGCTCCTCGCGCTCCCCCGCCAAGTCGCGCAGTTCGGCGTCGAGTCGGGCGACCTTCTCGAAGTCGGTGGCGTTCTCGGCGATCCGGGCGTGCAGCGTGGACTCCTTCTCCGACACCCGGTCCAACTGCCGCTCGATCTTCTGCAGTTCCTTCTTCGCGGTGCGCAGCTCGGCGGCGCTCCGCCCCGGCGCGGCCTTCTCGGCGGCGGACGCGGCGGCCGGGGCGGGAACGGTTGCCGCGGCCTGCTGCTCCATCCGCCGGCGGCGCTCCAGGTACTCGTCGATGCCGCGCGGCAGCATCCGCAGGGCGCCGTCGCCGAGGAGGGCGTAGACGGTGTCGGTGGTGCGCTCGACGAAGAACCGGTCGTGCGAGATGACGATCATCGAGCCGGGCCAGCCGTCGAGCACGTCCTCGAGCTGGGTGAGGGTCTCGATGTCGAGGTCGTTGGTGGGCTCGTCGAGGAAGAGGACGTTCGGCTCGTCCATCAGCAGCCGCAGCAGCTGCAGCCGGCGCCGCTCGCCGCCGGAGAGGTCACCGACCGGCGTCCACTGCTTGTCCTTGTTGAAGCCGAACGTCTCGCAGAGCTGCCCGGCGGTCATCTCGCGCCCCTTGCCGAGGTCGACGCGTTCACGCACCCGCTGCACGGCCTCCAGCACCCGCCAGTCCGGGTCGAGTTCGGCGACCTCCTGGGAGAGGTAGGCGAGCTTGACGGTCCGGCCGACGGCGACCCGCCCGCCCACGGGCTGCCGCTCGCCCTCCGACCGGGCGGCCTCGGCCATCGCCCGCAGGAGGGACGTCTTGCCGGCGCCGTTGACGCCGACCAGGCCGACGCGGTCGCCGGGTCCGAGCTGCCAGGTGAGGTGCCGCAGCAGCACCTTGGGGCCGGCCTGGACGGTCACGTCCTCCAGGTCGAAGACGGTCCTGCCGAGCCGGGAGGAGGCGAACTTCATCAGCTCGCTGCGGTCCCGCGGCGGCGGCACGTCCCTGATGAGCTCGTTGGCCGCCTCGACGCGGAAGCGGGGCTTGGAGGTGCGGGCGGGCGCGCCGCGCCGCAGCCAGGCCAGCTCCTTGCGGACGAGGTTCTGCCGCTTGACCTCCTCGCCGGCCGCGATGCGCTCGCGCTCGGCGCGGGCGAAGACGTAGTCGGAGTAGCCGCCCTCGTACTCGTGGACGGTGCCGCGCTGCACGTCCCACATGCGGGTGCAGACCTGGTCGAGGAACCACCGGTCGTGGGTGACGCACACCAGCGCCGACCGGCGGTTCTGCAGGTGCTGGGCGAGCCAGGCGATGCCCTCGACGTCGAGGTGGTTGGTGGGCTCGTCCAGGACGATCAGGTCCTGCTCCTCGATGAGCAGCTTGGCGAGCGCGATCCGGCGCCGCTCGCCGCCGGACAGCGGTCCGATGACCGTGTCGAGCCCCTTCGCGAAGCCGGGCAGGTCCAGCCCGCCGAACAGGCCGGTCAGCACGTCGCGGATCTTGGCATTGCCCGCCCACTCGTGGTCGGCGAGGTCGCCGATGACCTCGTGCCGGACGGTCGCTTCGGGATCCAGGGAGTCGTGCTGTGTCAGCACCCCGAGCCGCAGCCCGCCGGAGTGCGTGACGCGCCCGGTGTCGGCCTCCTCCAGCTTGGCCAGCATCCGGATCAGGGTGGTCTTGCCGTCGCCGTTGCGTCCGACCACCCCGATCCGGTCCCCTTCGGACACGCCGAGCGAGACACCGTCGAGCAGGGCACGCGTGCCGTACACCTTGCTGACGTTCTCGACATTGACCAGGTTGACGGCCATTTCACTCCTGCCCGGGGGATCGATCGACCCTCCAGGGTAGTCGGCGCGAGCGGTGCTCCGTCCGCAGGTTTCGACGCCGGCGCCGGAGCGCGGTCCACCGTGCGACGTTCCGCCGGGAACGGCCTTCCCCTCGCCGGGGCGGCACGGTCGGCCCGGGGCCGGGGCTCCGGGAGTCTTCGCCGCCCGGTGCGGTGCGCTGTGGTGCCTAGGGGCGGTCGGCCAGGACCGTCGCGCCCGGCACCGGGCCGGGCGCCGTGCGGGCCGCGCGGCAGGTGCCGGACGCGCGCAGGGCCGCGGCCACCCGGTCCGCGGCCTCGGCGTCGCGGACCAGGAACGCCGTGGTCGGGCCGGAGCCGGAGACGAGCGCGGCGAGGGCGCCGGCGGCGCGGCCCGCGGCGAGGGTATGGGCCAGTTCGGGGAAGAGGGACAGCGCGGCCGGCTGCAGGTCGTTGGAGACCACGGCGGCCAGCGCGTCGGGATCGCCCTTGGCCAGGGCGTCCAGCAGGTCCTGGGACGCGACCGGCTCGGGCATGTCCGTGCCCTCGCCGAGCCGGTCGAACTCCCGGAAGACCGCCGGGGTGGACAGCCCGCGGTGGGCCATCGCGAACACCCAGTGGAAGGTACCGCCCACCTCCAGCGGCGCCAGCCGCTCGCCCCGCCCGGTACCCAGGGCCGCCCCGCCGACCAGGCTGAACGGCAGGTCACTGCCCAGCTCGGCGCAGATGTCGAGCAGTTCCGCGCGGGGGGCGCGCGTGCCCCACAGCGCGTCGCAGGCGAGCAGCGCGGCCGCGCCGTCCGCGCTGCCGCCCGCCATACCTCCGGCGACCGGGATGTCCTTGGCGATGTGCAGGTGCACGTCGGCCGGGCGGCCGTACCGCTCGGCGAGCGCGAGGGCCGCGCGGGCGGCCAGGTTCGTGTGGTCCAGCGGGACCTGTCCGGCGTCCGGGCCCTCACAGGTGACCTGGAGGCCGCCGGCCGACGGGGTCGCCGTGACCTCGTCGTGGAGGCCGACCGCGAGGAAGACGTTCGCCAGGTCGTGGAAGCCGTCGGGGCGCGCGGCGCCGACCGCCAGCTGGACGTTGACCTTGGCCGGGACGCGCACGGTCACGCTCACTTGCCGGACTCCTCGTTCGTGGGGGCGGGGGCCGCGTCCCGCACCGGCGCGGACTCGGCGATGCGCGCGAACTCCTCCACGGTGAGCGACTCGCCCCGCGCCTGCGGCGAGACGCCGGCGGCGACGAGCGCCGCCTCGGCGGCCGCCGCGGAACCGGCCCAGCCCGCGAGCGCGGCCCGCAGGGTCTTGCGCCGCTGGGCGAACGCCGCGTCGACGACGGCGAACACCTCGCGCCTCGTCGCGGTCGTCCTCAGCGGCTCCGTGCGCCGGACCAGGGAGACCAGCCCGCTGTCGACGTTCGGCGCGGGCCAGAACACGTTGCGGCCGATGGCCCCGGCCCGCTTCACCTCGGCGTACCAGTTGGCCTTGACCGACGGCACGCCGTACACCTTCGAGCCGGGCGCGGCCGCGAGCCGGTCGGCGACCTCCGCCTGCACCATCACGAGGGTGCGCTCCAGGCTCGGGAAGGTGTCGAGCATGTGCAGCAGCACGGGGACGGCGACGTTGTACGGCAGGTTCGCGACCAGCGCGGTCGGGGCCGGCCCCGGCAGCTCGGTCACGTGCATGGCGTCGGAGTGGACGAGCGCGAACCGGTCGGCGCGCTCGGGCATGCGGGCCGCGACGGTGGCGGGCAGCGCCGCGGCGAGGACGTCGTCGATCTCCACGGCGGTGACGCGGTCGGCGACCTCCAGCAGCGCCAGGGTGAGCGAGCCGAGCCCCGGACCGACCTCGACGACCACGTCGTCGGGGCGTACCTGTGCGGTGCGGACGATGCGGCGGACCGTGTTCGCGTCGATGACGAAGTTCTGGCCGCGCTGCTTGGTGGGGCGCACGCCGAGGGCTGCCGCCAGCTCACGGACGTCGGCGGGACCCAGGAGGGCGTCGGGGACGGGGCTGCTGCTCACGGAGCAAGGGTACGGTGCCCCCGGCAGCCGCCCACGCGTCCGGGGGCACGCGGGGGCACCCGCCCGTCCGGCACGCCGGGCGGCGCGCACGCAGCCGGGGCGACCGGACGGTGCGACACGGTCCGGGGGCAGCCGGACGACGCCCAGCAGCCGGGGGACGGCGCTCGGGTGCCCACCGTGCGGCCGGGGGGCCGATGACGCTCACGCGGGCCGGGGCCGGGGCTGCCGCGCGGCCGGGGGCAGGCGAGCGGCGTCCGGCCGGGCGGCCAAGGGCGACGCTCTGGCGCGGCCGGGGCGCCCGGACGACGCAGCAGGGGGACGGCGGCCGGACGGCGCCACCGGGCCACCGGGCCACCGGGCCACCGGGCCACCGGGCCACCGGGCCACCGGGCCACCGGGCCAGCGGGCCACCGGGCCCAGGGGACCACCCGGCCAGGAGCCACCGGGCCGCCAGGCTCAAGGGGCTTGCTCGGACCGGGCGCGGGCCCGCGCGCCCGGTCCGTCGCGCACCGGCCCCGGAGACCGGGTCTATCCGTGAAGGCGGTCCCCGCAGTGGGGCCACGGGCTCGCGCCCCTGCGTACGTACAGCTTCTTCGCCCGGTAGGTCTGCTCCTCCGCCGAGGCGTCCTGGGGGCGGCCGGCCCCGCCGAGGCTGTGCCAGGTACGCGTGTCGAACTGGTACAGCCCCCCGTACGTGCCCGTGGAGTCGACCGCCCCGGGCCTGCCCCCGGACTCGCACGCCGCCAGCCCCCGCCAGTTCAGGTGGTCGGCGCCGCGCACCGACGGCGGACGCGGCCTGGTGCCGACCTTCACGATCTGCGCGCGCGGGGCGCGCACGACCGTCGAGTCCAGGCGCCGGGGCCGCTGGCGTACGCCGTTGACGGTGCGCAGGGAGTACGTGGCCCGGCGGACGCCCGGCTGCCCGGTCCGCTCCACCACCTCCGTGCCGCGGAACAGCGAGGGGTCCGCGGTGCGCCGGACGGTGAAGGGGATCGCCTCCTCCCGGACCTCCCTCCGGCTGGTGATGCGCAGCACGGTGACGGTCTGCCCGTCGCGCGGGAAGGCGTCCGGCGCGACCGAGGTGGCGTCCTGCCCGCGCAGGGTGACGCCCGCCTGGGCCACCGCCTCCCGCACGGTCGCCGCGTTGGTGCGGACGGTCCGGGCGCGGCCGTCCGCCATGACGGTCACGGTGCGTTCGGTTCGGACGTCGAGCGTGATCCCCGCACGTCCGATGCGTCCGAAGCGCGGGACGGACAGGTGGGCGCCCTCCACCCGCACCCCGAACTCCCGCAGCGCCGCGTCCACCGTGTGCGCGGTCGTCCACACCTCGTGCCGGTCCCCGTCGAGCGTGAGCCGCACCGGCCGCCCGTAGCGCACCGCGACCCGGGTGCCGCCGGCGAGCTCGGCGCCGGGGGCGGGCGCGACCTCGTCATGGGGGCCCACGCGCACGCCCTCCTCGGAGAGCAGCTCGGAGACGTCGTCGGCGAAGGTGTGCAGGGTGCGCGGGGTGCCGTCGACGTCCAGCTCGACCGCCTTGTCCTGGGCGACGAACGCGGTGGTGCCGCCCGCCAGGAACGCCACGACCAGCGCCCGCGGCAGCAGCCGCCGCACGCCCGCCTCCGTGCGCTCGGCGTACGTCGGCCTGCGCCGGCGTACGCCCCGCCGTCCCGTCCCGACGGCGCCCGCGCCGGACGTCCGCGGCCGCGGGCCCCCGGCCGGCCCGCGGCCGGTCTGCCGCGGGAGCACCGGCTCGGTCCGCTCGTAGGCGGGCCGGTAGGTGTCCTCGTGGACTCCGGGCGGTCCGTACGGGCCGGGTGCCGCCACCGTCTCGGCGTCGTGCAGGTCGTGCCGCGCACCGCCGCGGCCGGCGGGGGCACCGTGCGGCGGGGGGTGCGGCGGCCGCGGACCGGCCGGGCTGACGCCCGGGCCGCGGGACAGATACGTCTCGTCCTGCGAGTTGCTCACGCCGACACGCTCCAAGGGCGAGGGGGTCCGGATCGGAACCCCAGAACCTAGCGGAGTGCCCGTCACTCTCCAAAGCGGAGTGAACACCGAGAGTGACGCTCCAGGTGCCGGCCGCCGGCGGGGGCGCCGCCGTCCCGGCCGGCCGTCAGTAGCCGAAGGCGCGGGCCGTGTTCTCGCCGAGCGCCGTCGCCATCGCGTCCTCGTCGATGCCCCGGACGGCGGCCATGGCGCGCACCGTGACCGGAACGAGGTAGGGCGCGTTGGGCCGTCCGCGGTACGGCGCCGGGGTCAGGAACGGCGCGTCGGTCTCCACCAGGACCAGCTCCAGCGGGGCGACAGCGAGCGCGTCCCGCAGGTTCTGCGCGTTCTTGAAGGTGACGTTGCCGGCGAAGGACATGTAGTAGCCCGCGCGGGCGCACACCTCCGCCATCTCCGCGTCGCCGGAGTAGCAGTGGAACACCGTCCGCTCGGGGGCGCCCTCCTCCTTGAGGATGCGCAGCACGTCGGCGTGGGCGTCCCGGTCGTGGATGACCAGGGCCTTGCCGTGCCGCTTGGCGATCTCTATGTGGGCGCGGAAGGACCGCTCCTGCGCCGCCTTCCCCTCGGGCCCGGTGCGGAAGTAGTCGAGCCCCGTCTCACCGACGCCCCTGACCTGGGGCAGCGCGGCCAGCCGGTCGATCTCGGCGAGCGCCTCGTCCAGCGCCGCGTCCCCGCCGGGGCCACGCCCGCCCGGCCGCGGCCGTCCCGTCCGTCGCCCGCCGCCCTGGTCCGAGTCGCTTCCGGGCGCCTCCTGGACGGGGTCGCCGTGCACGATGCGCGGGGCCTCGTTCGGATGCAGGGCGACGGAGGCGTGGACGCTCGTGTGCGCGGCGGCCGTCTCCGCGGCCCACCGCGAGCCCGTCACGTCGCAGCCGACCTGGACGACCGTGGTCACCCCCACGGACGCGGCCTTGGCCAGGCCTTCCCCGACCGTGCCGGCCTGCATGTCGAGGTGGGTGTGGGAGTCGGCGACCGGGACCCGGAGCGGCTCCGGGAGCGGTGGCGCCGCGTTCTTGTCGGCGTTCGAAGGCATGCCCCGATCCTACGAAAGGGGCTGTCGTTCCGGGCCACGGGCGAGCCCCGGCCCGCCCCTCGCGCCGGGAAGGACGGGCCGGCTCACGGCGAAGACTCCGGGCCGGCCGCCCTCACGGCGGAGGCTCCGAGCGGTCCGCCCCTCGCGCCGGCGGCCGCCGCCCGCACGCGCCGGGGACCTCGGCCGCCCTGCACCGCACCGGGGCCTCACACCGCCTTGCGCTGGAAGGGACGCAGCAGGCCGGACAGGTGCCAGTGGTGGCGCCGGCGCCGCTCCCGGTCCGCCGGCTCCTCCGCGGCCGGGAACGCCGGTGCCGCAGCGGCCACGGGGCCCGCCGGGCGCTGCCGCCGGTTCAGGTGGTGCTGGACCGAGGAGACCTGGCCGGCCCGCATGATGCGGACGACGCGGCTGTCGCAGTTCCGGCAGCCGGGGTGGCTCAGCGGGGACGGCACGACACGGTCGTCGGCCACGTACAGCACGAGCCGGTTGCCGTCGCCGTCCGTGTGGTGCTCGATCTCGTAGGACTGCTCCCAGCCGTGCCCGCAGCGCATGCAGGCGAAGGAGTAGGACTCGGTGACGACGGCGGCCCCGGTGTCGCGGGGGCCGGTCCCTCCCGGTATCTCACTCATGCCAGCTCCTCGTGTCCGCCGGACGAGCGTCCCCGGTCGGGCGGGTCCTCGCGGATCCCGCCGGGGACGGGGGACGCGGGTGCGTTCCCCGCCGTCCAGTGGACGCGCGTCACCGGCGGGAGGGCGACAGGCCTGTCGAGTGTTGGAGCCGATTTGGAGTCCGCTTGCCCTGCGGGCCTCCCGCGCGGGGTGTGGCTTTGCCTCCGGCGTCACCGCTTTGCCCGGGCATGGGGAGCACACCGGCCACCAGGCACGCCCTGCCCGGAGCGGCCCACGACCCGTCGTGCGCCGCGCACGACGCCTGCGCACACCGAGGCGCCCGGCGCATCCGGCGCCGGGGCGAGGGGACGGGCCGCACGGACCGCGCCGCCGGGGCCCGCTCCCCGGACTGCCTGCACCGCCCGCGCGGACGGGCGGCCTCACCGCCCCGGAACGACATCGCCTCGTCACGGCGTCACCGGCACGTCACCCGCTGTGCTTCGCCGCCACCACCGCATCGAAGACCTCCCGCTTCGGCACCCCGGCCTCCGCGGCCACCGCCGCGATCGCCTCCTTGCGCCGCTCCCCCGCCTCCTCCCGCACCCGTACCCGCCGCACCAGCTCCTCGGCGCCGATCTCCTCCGGACCCTTCTCGGGCGCGCCCTCCACCACCACGGTGATCTCGCCGCGCACGCCCTCCGCCGCCCACGCGGCCAGCTCGCCCAGCGCGCCGCGCCGCACCTCCTCGTACGTCTTGGTCAGCTCCCGGCACACGGCGGCCCGCCGCTCGGCGCCGAACACCTCGGCCATCGCCGCGAGCGTGTCGTCCAGCCGGTGCGGAGCCTCGAAGTAGACCAGCGTCCGCCGCTCCTGCGCGACCTCCCGCAGCCGGGACAGCCGCTCCCCCGCCTTCCGCGGCAGGAAGCCCTCGAAGCAGAACCGGTCGACGGGCAGCCCGGACAGCGCGAGCGCGGTCAGCACGGCGGACGGCCCCGGCACGGCGGTGACCCGGACGTCCTTCTCCACGGCCGCCGCGACCAGCCGGTACCCGGGGTCGGACACGGACGGCATGCCCGCGTCGGTCACCAGCAGGACCCGCGCACCGCCCAGCAGCTCCTCCACCAGTTCCGGGGTGCGGGCGGACTCGTTGCCCTCGAAGTACGACACCACGCGCCCCTTGGGCTGCACGCCCAGGGCCTGCGTCAGCCGCCGCAGCCGCCGCGTGTCCTCGGCGGCGACGACGTCGGCGCCGGCGAGTTCCTCGGCGAGCCGGGGCGGCGCGTCCTGGAGGTCGCCGATGGGGGTGCCAGCCAAAACAAGGGTTCCAGTCACGCTCCCATCCTCGCAGGCACCGGCACGGGTCCCGGCCCCGGCGAACGGCGCGGGCGCCGGGACGCCCTTCGCCCACAACCGCCCGTGCGCGGGACTCCCGCAGAGCGGTTCCCTACGATGGCGCGGTGACCAGTAGCGCCTCCTCCACGGACACCCGGCAGGGCCCGTCCCCGTACGACCACCGGCCGTCGTGGCAGCAGCGGCTGCGCCGTCTCGGCTACTCGGCGGGGCCCGCACCCCACGTCAGCGGTGTCATCGATCGACTGGTGCCGCCCTACGCGGAGCCGGGTCCGCGCCTGTGGGCGGCCCTGCGCGTCCCGCCGCCGCTCTCCGACCGCCTCGCCCGCTGGTCGGGCTGGGGCGCTCCGCTGCTGGTGACCCTGCTGGCGGGCGTGCTGCGGTTCTGGAACCTGGGCAGCCCGAAGGCGGTGATATTCGACGAGACGTACTACGCCAAGGACGCGTGGGCGATCGTCCACCGCGGCTTCGAGGTCAACTGGGCCAAGAGCGCCAACGACCTGATCCTCAGGACCGGCGGTCACGTCCCCGTCCCCTCCGACCCGGCCTACGTCGTGCACCCGCCGGTGGGCAAGTACGTCATCGGCCTCGGCGAGCTGCTCTTCGGGTTCGACCCGTTCGGCTGGCGCTTCATGACGGCCCTGCTCGGCACGCTGTCGGTGCTGATGCTGTGCCGCATCGGCCGCCGGCTGTTCCGCTCCACGTTCCTCGGCTGCCTGGCGGGCGCGCTGATGGCGGTGGACGGCCTGCACTTCGTGATGAGCCGCACCTCGCTGCTCGACGGCGTGCTGATGTTCTTCGTGCTGGCGGCGTTCGGCTGCCTGCTGATCGACCGCGACCGGGCACGGGGCAGACTCGCCGCCGCGCTCCCGGCGGACCCCGACGGCCGGGTCCGCCCCGACGCGCACACGGCCGAGTCCACCCGCCTGGGGCTGCGTCCCTGGCGCTGGGCGGCCGGTCTGATGCTGGGCCTGGCGATCGGCACCAAGTGGAACGGCCTGTACGTCACGGCGGCCTTCTGCGTCATGGCGGTGCTGTGGGACGTGGGCTCGCGCAGGGTGGCCGGCGCCCGGCACCCGTACGTGGCGGTGCTGAAGCGGGACGTGCCGCTGACGTTCCTGGCCACCGTCCCGGTGGCACTCGCCGTCTACCTGGTCTCCTGGATCGGCTGGATCCGGTCGCCCACGGACGGCTCGGGCGGCTACTTCCGCAACTGGGCGGCGACCGACGGCAGGGGCGGCAGCTGGGCCTTCCTGCCGGACTGGCTGCGCAGCCTGTGGCACTACGAGCACGAGGTCTACAAGTTCCACGTCGGCCTGTCCTCGCCGCACACATACCAGTCCAACCCCTGGAGCTGGATCGTCGACGGCCGCCCGGTGTCCTACTTCTACGAGTCGCCGGCGCCCGGCGTGGACGGCTGCCCGGCGGACGCCGGCGAGAAGTGCGCCCGCGAGGTCCTGGCCCTGGGCACGCCGGTGCTGTGGTGGACGGCCGCCGTTGCCCTGCTGTACGTCCTGTGGCGCTGGTTCTTCCGCCGCGACTGGCGGGCGGGCGCGATCGCGTGCGGCGTGGCGGCCGGCTACCTGCCCTGGTTCCTGTACCAGGAGCGCACGATCTTCTTCTTCTACGCCGTCGTGTTCGTGCCCTTCCTGTGCCTGGCGGTGGCCATGATGATCGGCGCGCTGGCCGGTCCGCCCGGCTCCACGGACACCCGCCGTGTCGCGGGCGCCACCGGAGCGGGCGTCCTGGTCCTCCTGATCGCCTGGAACTTCGTCTACTTCTGGCCGCTGTACACGGGGACGGCGATCCCGATCGACTCGTGGAGATCGCGGATGTGGCTGGACACCTGGGTCTAACTGGAAAGACACACCACGAGGGCGCGGCTGTCAGCCGCGCCCTCGTGGTCGTTGTTGGTCGTCAGCGGTCGCCGATGGCCGCCCTCGGACGGCCCGGAGACGGCCCGGGCGCGGCGCGGCCGGCGCCCTCAACGCGCGGCCGGTGCCGCGACGGTCCAGCCGCGACGCCGTTGGAACACCCCACACCCGAAACGAACTTTCGCCGCAAATCAGGCACGCGGTTGCGAGCCGAGATCACCGTGCGCTACCGTCCATCACACAACGAGGCCAGGCAAGCCAACATAAATTCGCCAGGCGATTATTTGAGGACCAGTGAACGACGAAACCAGTCTCGATGACATCGACACGTTTGACTTGCGCTCGTTTTCATTTGAGACGCTGGCGTTCAAAACAATGGTCGGCAAAATGCCGACCTTCACTTTCACATTGCCGGTGCCCGACTTGCTGCGCCTCGTGAAGGAACTGGGGCAAGTCGTACGGAACAACTTCAGCCTGGACAGTGACGACTACGGCAACCGCCCTCTCGACACGAAGCATGTGGCCAGGATCGCTGCCGGCCTGACAGAGCGGCCGGACACCCCGATCCAGATGATCACCCTGGCCATCCCAGAGGAACTCAACGGGGCCCCCACATACCAGTGGACGCGCGCGCGGGCCCGCACCAGCGGCCCGGTTGAGTTGGGACAGTTCAGGATGTACCGGGATGCGATCGCCCATACCCAAAACGGACAGCACACCCTCGCGGCCCTTCAAAGCGTCATGGATGGCAACGCCACCGACGCCAAGGAAGAGCTCGCTCGGAGCTCCGTTCCGATCCAAGTGCTAGTACAAAGCGACCGCAACGAGGTCAATCGGATCTTTGTGATCGCCGGCCAGACGAAGCCGATCTCTCCGGCTCTGATCGCCGCACTTGACCAGTCTTCCTACGCCAACCGCCTTGGTGTGCAAGTCGGCCGCAACGCACGGCTGTTCACCGATGCCCCCGAACGACTCGTCTACCTGAGCAGTTCCGCTAGCCAGGGCGCTCTGTACTCAACCGCACATGTTCGAGGATTCGCCGCAGCGGTCTACATCGGCTTCAGGGACCGGACGCCCGACGCCCGCGAGGAGAACCTCCGCAAGGTGCTGGAGGAGCATTGTGACAGCGAGTGGAGCCTCGATGAAGAACTGGACGTCGCTGTCAATGAGATTGTCGAGGTGCTGGACTACGCGTATGGCCGCATGCCGGGCTGGAGAGAGCTCCAGAGCGGCGAGCTGACACCTAAGCAGTTCCGCGCCGCCTACCTCCACGGCGCACCCGCCGGCCTCTACGCCATCGGTGGCACCCTCGGAGCGGCGCGGTTCTGCGGAGTGCCTCTACCCAAGGTGATCGATGCCCTCGCCACGCTGGAATGGCACCGCGCAACCTACGAACTGAACAACGACGGAAAGGCAGTGCACCCGGTTTTCGATGGAACCCTGGTGCGCTTCGAAAAAGTCCGGCACGACGACGGCACTGCTGGATGGGCGCCGACGACCACCGGTGGGGCTCGCACGAACTACGAGGCCGCGACCGAGCGACTGCTCCGCTTGCTGAGCACCGCGGACAGCTCGTTCAGCAACCTGGCGTCACCATCTACCCTCCGCCATCTAGGCCTAAGAGCCACTGCACGGCGTGGTCGCCCACGCAAAAACCCGGCCTGAACAGCAGGGTTGCAGCACCCCGCTACTTACCCCCGCGTCCACGCACAGACCTGATCGATCTGTGCCACGCCGTGGACGTTGAGGTCATTCGGCTTAACGGAGAGGGGTCCGACACGGCCTGACGACAGGAGCGCAAGACGCTCAACGCGATCTCGGCTTCGTGCGGTTACGCGCGAACAAAGCAGATGGGGCCGCACCCTGCAGCGAACAGTCCGCGGCCCCATCCCAGACAACCCCGAAGGGATGCTTATGCCAGTGAACCTCAACGAGCCGCGGCACGACAACTACGACCCCGGTGGCGTGACCGAGGCCCTCGCCGCATTGGTGCTGGTGAGCGTCGTGCTTGCTGCCATCGACGAAGCGGTACCGCTCGACCTCGCGCCGTACTTCGTCAACATTCTGGCGGGCTTCGGAGCGTACCTGCTCACGCAGGCTGACCCGCCTCTCCCGCCACCGAGGGCTCTGCTTGCCTAGCGGTGCCGGGCTGAGTGCCGACAGACGCTCGGCGAACCCCTGCATCATCAGGTTCAAGGCGTCCTGACGTCCGAGACAGTCACCTGGGCCTGCTTGCGCAAGCAAGCCCAGGTGACCAGACGGATCTGGATCGCTACTTTAAGCCGCAGCGCCGCTCTACCCTCGCCACGCCGAGAAGCTACGCTGCCCGGTCCACGCTTAAAGAGCCCACCAGCACGAACGTCGCCAAGGCTTCCTGAGCTCCGCGTGCGCCCCACAGCCGACCGCTGAGGCAACGCGTCCCAGCTCACCATGCGCTTGAGATGCAACCGCCACCGCGCCGAGCGCTGCCCCATGCCGTCTTCCTGTCGCCTCACAAGGACGTGCCCAGGGCCCCGGACGTTAAGGCTGCAATAGGCCTTCGAGCAGTGTGCGCCGAGTCACTCAGGCAGTAGAGTGTCTCCCCCAATGGGCGTACCCCGTTGGGCATCCTGTGCATACCAAAGGTCGGGGGGACCTATGCCGAAAATGAACGACGGGGGACAGGGTATCCTCGGTCACTTCCTCCATCTATCCCAGCTCAGCAGTGACGTGATTCGCGAGTCCACATCCGAGTGCAGCACAACACTCGGAGAAATCTTGCAACTGGAAGCGGATATCGGGCTTTGGGAAGCACGCATGGCGGGGCGACCTGAGGCGCAGCAAATAGCTGATGCCCGCCGAGAACTAGGCTTTGCCACCTATGCGGCATGCTCCGGGCTCTATAGGCTGGCATTCAGCGGCTTGAGGACATTCCTGGAACTCAGCTTTGCGGCAGTCTATTTTTCCGCCAACGAACTGCATCGCCGTCAATGGGTTTCAGATAGGCGAGACTTCTCTTGGTCAGAGGCGCTCGACGAAGAAAAGGGAATACTCGCACCCAAATTCATGCAAGAATTCCTACCTGAAGGGGTGAATGAAGCTCAGAACTATGCAGCAATGGCAGCGAAATCATATCGTCATTGCTCCCAATTCATTCACGGCAAGTTGGCCGTCACAAAGACAGTCCCTCATAATCTTAGCTTCTCGCAGGAGTCTCTGACTGACTGGGCTGCAACAGGGAGAAACGCCGCACAGGCCGTACTCTTCGCACTCTACGGCCGCTACGCCGTTGAATTTCTACCGACTGACGGCGGTGCACTCGGCGCCAGCCTGGAACACTGGTTCTCTCACCTGAAGTCTGTCCGGGGGACTCTCGGACTTCCCGTGGAAGGGGCTTGAAGTTGCAGTCTGAAATCGTCTATCGAACTGAAGACATTCCTCCTGAGGAAATTCTCGATCTCCTGGTAGAAACCGAGACCGACCGCTCTCTTATTGATTCCCTCAAGGGTCGCTCGCCGGTCGTCTTGAAGGGAAGCCGCGGAGTAGGGAAATCATTCCTCATGCGCGCCGCCGAGGCCGAGATAAAGGAGGAATTTCCCTCCCGGAAGGTGCTTCCCGTATACGTCACCTTTGCCCAGGCAGGTCTAATTCGGCAAGACACGCCCGACAGCTTCCTGATGTGGATGATGGCTAAGCTTTGCACCAGCATCCTCCGCGCCGCTTCCACGTTCGGCTTGACCCTCCCCGGCGGATCCGCGATCACCGCTATCCAAGGCACTGCCGCTATCGGAAACTACTCCGGGATGGAGAAGGTAGAGGCGATCTTCGAGTCGTCCTGGAAGCATGAGCAGCAGGAATCACTGCCGGTTTCGGTACCGGATCCGGAAGTGCTGCGTGACGCGGTAGAGGACCTTTGCCGCTTTACAGGCATCAGAAGGGTTGTCCTGTTCGTTGACGAGGCGGCACACGTCTTCATTCCCGAACAGCAACGTCAATTCTTCACGCTTATGCGTGACGTGCGGAGTCCATATCTGACGGTAAAGGCCGCCGTTTACCCAGGGGCAACGTCATACGGGCACGCATTCCAGCCCACGCACGATGCTACGGTACTCTCGGTTGATCGCCAAGTCACTGATCCTGGGTATGCACAAGCGATGCGGTCGATCGTGTATAAGCAGGATGGAGCGCTAAAGAAGCAGATCGAACCAAATGGGGAGGTATTCGATACTCTCGCCTATGCCGCGGCGGGCAATCCTCGAATTCTTCTCAAGACCTTGCTAATGCGGTCCCCGTTCAACCGCAGAAACACGCAGGAAACGATCCGCGAGTACTACCGCGGAGACATCTGGCGTGAGCATTCGAATCTAGCTGAGCGCTATCCAGGACATCGCGAACTAATCGACTGGGGACGAACCTTCATCGAAGAGACGGTTCTGTCCACTCTCCACGCAAGGAACGTTGGAAGATCGTCGCAGACTTCCTCCTTCTTCTGGATCCATCGAGACGCACCTCAGGCCGTACGAGAAGCACTTCGACTTCTCTGCTACAGCGGGATCGTCCAAGAAGGTGACTCTGGTATGCGTGCCACCAGGGGAGAAATCGGGACCAGGTATATGGTGAATCTCGGGTGCCTGTTCTCACAGGATGCCGAGCCGATCAAGTTCGGACAGAATGTCAGGCAGCACCTCTACGTCAAACGAATGGTTGAGTTTGGAGCGAACCATCCCTCCTATCGGCCGATCGATAAGTTCTCGCTAGACGCGGTTAACTCGACTGGCAATCAGGCCCTTGAAGCACAACTTGAGCGGCCGATCAAGTACCTCGATATAACCAATTTCCAGCGTGAAAAATTGGAGGAACTGGGCTTCCGTACGATTGGGGAAGTATTGAAGTCGGACGAGGAGGCATTCAAGCGTGCCTACTATGTCGGAACTAAGCGCGCAAGGCAGATGAGAAACGCGGCTGTGACCGCAGTACTCGAGTACCTGTCAGGTTGATCAGGTATAGGCCACGGCTCACGGTTACGTGCGGCAGGGCGGTCATCGCTCACGGGGCCGGGCTAGCACAGTCGGGCCCGCTACGCTGGTACGCACCACTTCAGAGAGTGCTCCGCGGATGGGACCGAAGACGACCAAGGTTTACGACACGCTTCGTGAGCGGCTCGCAGCTGGCGAGTACGCCCCTGGAGACAAGCTCCCTTCGGAACGTGCGCTGGTCGAAGAACTTGGCATCGGTCGGACGGCACTGCGGCAAGTGCTGGCCCGTCTCGTTGCCGAAGGTGCGTTGGAGGTACGGGGCCGTAGTTCGTATCGGGTGCCGGGCGCGGTGAGCGTTGGGCGGCCGGAAGGAGTGGAGCCGTGGCGCATCCACGGTGAGCGCGACCTGTACGACAACCGTGGGTGAAGCTTCAGCTCTGGGACGTGGAGCCACCCGGCATGAAGTCGTTTGAGCATCACATGGTGAAGCTGCACCATGGCCGTCACCGCCGTTCTGGACGACCAAGACCGCGTTCTCATGATGTGGAGGTACCGCTTCGTCCCCCAACAGTTCGGCTGGGAGCTCCCGGGCGGCATTGTTGACCCTGGCGAGGAACCGCTGGATACGGCGCTGCGGGAAGTGGTCGAAGAGACCGGGTGGCGTCCGAAGACGCTGGAACACGTCGTGAGCTAACAGCTCATGGTCGGCATGGTCGATTCGCCCCACGAGATCTTCGTCGGCCACGGAGCCGAGAAGGTCGGTTCACCGACAGACCAGGAAGAAGCGGGCCACATCGAGTGGGTTCCCCTCGCCGACGTCCCGGGGCTCATGGCTCGCGATGAGCTGATGGGGGTCAGGCACCCTCGTTGCGCTGTTGCACATCCTGGCCACCCGGCGCGCGCAGGGAATCACAGCCGCGCACTGAGCATGTCGACGCGACGGCGCTGCCGCACCGAACCGGTGCGGCTCGCCAGGGGAGAGCCGCCGGCCCGCGGACCGCTCCCGCTGCGACCACGAGCGCGCCTGAGACAAGGCCGCTCACCTCCGCACCGCAGTGAACGACACCAGTCGCGTCCTTACCGCGTACGCCGACCTCCTCGCCACCGCCTGCGGCGTACCCAACCTCCTCGGCGCCTATCCAAACCCCCGCTCCTGATGCACCACCGGGCTGGAGCCGTGCGCGCTCCTAATCCTGAGTGAGCACGGCACCCGTCGCCCTGGCTCGGCTCGGCAGCAGGTTTACAGCGGGCCCAGTCCGACTCTTGCGACCTGTGGGTTCCCGTGAAACTGATGTCGTCGGGGGACGCATGGGGGGAACGACAAGTGCTGCTCGCTGCTCAACGTGCCTACGCTTCGGGCAGTGAAGCACCCCATGCGCGCTCTGGCGACGGCGGGAGCAACCCTGGTCGGCGCTCCAACGCCGTTGGCCCTACGCAGCGCATTCGCTGAAACCCTTCGAGTACCGCTGCTGTCACATCTACGCTGCATCGTGGCGGCCTGGTAGCCGCAGAGACACGCGAGGGGGCTGCGGGATGAGTGCGGAGATCGTGGGTTTGGTGGAGCAGGCCAGCCCGTACCTCACGGCGGCGCTGGGTGCCTACGGAGGTGCAGTGCTCACGCGCGCAGAAAGCACCGCGGTGGATGCCACCGCAAACCTGGGACGCCGTATCTTCCATGTCGTCTGGCGCCGCCGAGGAGAAGCCGAACAGGCCGCGATGGAAGCTGCGGTGCACGACGCCGCTGAGAACCTCGAGGACGCGGATGCCGCGGCTGCACTTCGCCAGTGCGTCAAGCGGGCCCTACGCGAGGACGCGGAGCTTCGAAGGGAGCTCACCGAGTTGCTGCCCACGCCAGCGACCGGTCCCGTGACTATCACCGCGTCTGGAGAGCGGGCGATCGCAGCCCAGACCATCACCACGGCCATCACTGGCGACGGCCACCGCCCCGGCCAGTGACCACCAACCAGTTCCAGGCCTCAGGTTCAAGAGCGGTATCCGCCAATACCATCGGGACCGCCGTGACCGGCGACGTGACCGTACTGCCCAGCGAAGTCCTAAATACGACCCGCGACATCCAGGCTCCGCCTGGTCTCACTAACCTCTCCCCACCATCGCTGTGCCTTGGCCGCGAGAGCGCCCTGGGCTGGATCCGGCGCACCCTGGCTGATGATGGAGAGAATGCGATCAGGCAGATTCCTACTGTCCACGGCCTCGGCGGCGTCGGCAAGACGACACTGACCCTTGCCTATGCGCACCGGCACCGCCAGGACTACACCCTCGTCTGGTGGATCACCGCCGACTCCCCGGCCAGCATTGAACGGTCACTCGCAGACCTCGCCTTGCGGCTGTACCCAAGCTGGGCCAGCAGCGCATCCCAGAGCGAACAGGCCGCATGGGCGATGACCTGGCTCCAATGGCACCCCGGATGGCTGCTGGTCTTCGATAATGTGGAAGACACCACCGACCTCCGGCCATACATCGGTTCCATGAATGCCGGGCATCACCTCGTCACCAGCCGCCGCGCTATCGGCTGGCCTCCCACAAACCGCACCTACTCCCTCGGCGTTCTTGCGCCAGATGAAGCCACTGAGTTGGTGTGCACTTACGCTCTGGATGGCGCTCCAGCCAATCCGCACCAGCTCAGGGACGCGCGCGCCCTCGCCGCTGATCTCGGCTACCTACCTTTGGCCCTGGAACAGGCCGGCTCTTACCTGCAACAGCACACCACTGTCGGCATCGACGAGTACCGCCGACGCTTGGATACCAAGCTGGATAAAGCTGCCGAAGGCATCGATCCCGAACGCACCATTGCCAGCATCTGGATGCAGAGCCTTCGAGCCCTGACTGCGCGCAACCCGCTTGCAGTCACCACCCTATACACCCTGGCCTGGCTCGCCCCCGACGATGTCCCCATTACGTTGCTGACAGCGGCTGACGCCGACAACGATGATCTGCACGAAGCCATCGGCCTCTTGCGTGCCTACAGTCTGGCTAACGTCACTCGGGACACTGTCAGCGTCCACCGCCTCGTCCAGACTGTCCTGCGTCGCTCCGCATTGGGGGAACGTGACCGTCACCCAGTAGGCCGTCGAGAAGCCGAAAAGGCACTTACGAGCGCCCTCGCGAGCCTGCCGGAACCAGTGGTCGGATCTGCACGGCAATGGGACATCCTATTGCCACATTTGATCGCCATGGCCTCAAGTAGTCCACCTGGACCAATAGATGAGCCCACGGCAGCACTGTACGAGACCGCGGCAGAGTATCTGCACAGTCAAGGTCTCGAGGTTCGCGCTATTCCTCTATACAAAGCCACCCTTTCCCACTCAGAGGAGAAATTGGGCGACACCCACGCCCACTCCCTAGTAGGCCGAAATAATCTCGCTGCCGCCTACTGGATGGCTGGCGACTTGCAACGAGCGCTTCCGCTCCTAAAAACTGCCTTTATTCAAAGCAAGGAGGTCCTCGGGGGCACCCACCCGACCACCTTGACAATCGGAAATGGTCTCGCCTGCACATATGAAACAGCTGGCGACCTTCCCCGCGCCATCTCTCTATTCAAGTCCATTCTCACCCAGAGTGAGAAGAGACTCGGCCACACCGACGCTAACACTCTCAACGTCCGAAACAACCTTGCCCATGCTTACGAGTCGGCTGGCAATCTAGCTCAAGCCATCCCGTTGTATAAGAAGACTCTAACCCAGAGCGAAAAAGCCCTTGGAGCAACCCACCCCGGCACTTTGCTCACTCGAAATAATCTTGCTGGCGCATACCGCTTGGCTGGCAACCTGATGAAAGCCATCCCACTACTTGAGTCCACCCTTGCGCAGCGCGAACAGGTCCACGGCGAGACCCACCCTCTGACATTGACAAGTCGCAACAATCTCGCGCTCGCATATGAGGAATTCGGCGACTTGGATCGAGCCATCCAACTGCTCGAAGAAACCCTCACCGAACGTATCAAAATTCTCGGCGAGATGCATCCGGAGACTCTAACCAGCCAATCCAACCTCGCGCATGCCTACTCGTCCGCCGGGGATACAACTAGGGCAATAAATATCTGCGAAAACACCCTCGCCCAGCGTGAAGATCTTCTGGGTCACACCCACCCAGATACCCTACTTAGCCGCATCAATCTGGCTACCGAATATGTTCAGTCAGGAAGGGTGGCCGAGGGACTCAGTGCACTCCGGGAAGCTTTGTCTCAGTGCGAGGAGACTCTCGGGGGTAGCCACCCCCAAACTTTGAACTGTCGCAACAACCTCGCATCGGCCTATAGTTCGAGCGGCAACTTGCCCCAGGCAATCAGCTTGTTCGAGGATAACTGCGCCGACTTCGGAAGGATCCTGGGTAACGTAAATCCTACAACTCTGCTCAGTCGAATTAATCTTGGATGCGCCTACATGGAAGATGGCGACCCAAACCGGGCCATTGAAATACTGAAGTCGTCTTTTATTGACTGTGAACGAGTATTGGGTAGCACCCATCGCTATACGATGACTAGCCGTGTTAACTTGGCTCACGCTTACTCGATGACCGACCGCCTAGCCCAGGCCATTCCACTTTTTGAATCTGACCTGACATTATCCAGTGCGACTCAAGGCGACACTCACGTCAGTACTTTTACCTCCTGCAGGCGGCTAGCCGAGGCCTACAGAATGGCTGGCGACCTCCCCCGGTCCGTTGTGCTGTATGAGACCGCTCTCGCCCAGTGCAAGCAAATATTTGGTGAGACCCATACCGACACCCTCGTCTCACGCAATAATCTGGTCGAGGTATATCGACTGGCGGGAAAATTTGCTCAAGCTATTCCGCTGGGCGAGGAGAGCCTCGTCCAGTTCGAGCAGATTCTCGGTGACACTCACGTTCACACCTTGACTCTGCGAAACAATCTAGCCGCTGCATACGCGTCCGCCGGTTACTTTGCCCAGGCTATTCCGCTGTACGAAACCGCTCTGGCCCAGTGCGAGCAGGTCCTTGGCGCCAAGCACCCCCACACTCTGACCTGCCGCAATAACCTCGCCCGCGCAATCCGCCAACAACGCGTGAAGAGCGCTAGAGGAAGACTCAGCTGAGAAGCCCACAGCCTATCGATACGCCGCTTGCGTGCTCATGGTCGCGACGCAAGGCTGGCAGGCTAGAGCACGCTGCGGTCCGGCCCTTGACGAAGTAGAGAAGGTTGTACCGCGCTAAGAGCACGACGGTTTGTCTTGTCTCGGTTGATGCTTGACGTTGTGGCTTCACCTGATGCTTGACACCGCTTGCCTCGGCTTGGCTGTGCGCGTCGTATCCGCGTGCAGGGAGGGCCGGGGCCGTGCTGGTGGGGCTGAGCGTGGTCGAGCAGCGGTATCACGCGGTGATGGAGGTCGCCGCGGGGGTTCCGGTCACTCAAGTAGCGGCCAGGTATGGGGTGTCGAGGCAGTCGGTGCACTCCTGGGTGCGCAAGTACGAGCAGTCGGGTCTGCCGGGGTTGGCGGACCGGTCGCACCGGCCGGAGTCGTGTCCGCACCGGATCGCCGGGGAGGTGGAGGCGGTGGTGTGTGAGTTACGGCGCCGGCATCCCGAGTGGGGTCCGCGGCGGCTGGTGCATGAGCTGGAGGGCAGGGGCGTCACGCCGGTGCCGTCCCGGGCGACTGTTTATCGGGTCCTGGTCCGCAACGGTCTGGTCGAGCCGGGAGTGCGTAAGCGTCGCCGGTCGGATTACCGCAGGTGGGAGCGGTCGGCGGCGATGGAGCTGTGGCAGATGGACATCGTCGGCGGCATCCTGCTGGCGGACGGCAGTGAGTGCAAGATGGTCACCGGCATCGACGACCACTCCCGGTTCATGGTGATCGCGAAGGTGGTGCAGCGGGCCACAGCCCGGGCGGTCTGCTCGGCCTTCGGCGAGGCACTGGTGCGGTTCGGAGTGCCCGAGGAGGTGCTGACGGACAACGGCAAGCAGTTCACCGCCCGCTTCAGTCCCGGCAAGCCGGGAGAGACGATGTTCGACCGGATCTGCCGGGAGAACGGCATCACCCACCGGCTCACCCGCCCGCAGTCCCCGACGACCACGGGGAAGATCGAACGCTTCCACCAGACCCTGCGGCGTGAACTCCTCGACCGGCGTGATCCGTTCGCCGATCTGGCGGCGGCGCAGGCGGTGGTGGATGCCTGGCTGGAGGACTACAACCGGATGCGGCCGCACCAGGCCCTGGACATGGCCGTCCCGGCCAGCCGGTTCGTCCCCCGTCCGCGGTCCGAGCAGGACGCGCTGCCGGTGGTCCTGCCCGCCCGCCTCGACCCGGTCCCGAGCCCGGATGTCCCGGTGCCTCCGCCCGAGCCGGTTTCCTGGCCGATGACCGAGGGCGAGGTCGGCGCGATCGAGCTGGAGCGGGTGGTGCCCGCGTCGGGAAACCTCAGCCTGCGCGGGCAGCAGATCTGGTTCGGCCCGGCCCTGGCCGGGACCACGGTGACGTTGCGGATCGACGTGAACCGCCTGCACGTGCTGATCGGCGGCGGCCGGCACAAGACGCTGCCCTCGAAGCTGTCCGGCCGGGACCTCAAAGCCCTGCTGGCAGGCGGAGGCGCCCGTCCAGCCGGACCATGGGCGGACGGCCCCGGCCCGGCGCAGGACACGAAGGGGGCGGTGGAGGTGGACCGCACCGTGAACGCGGTCGGCTACGTCGGCCTGGGCGGTGACAAGGTCCTGATCGGCTGGCCGTTCGCCGGACAGCGGGTCACGCTCCGGCTCGACGGCAAAGTGCTGCAGGTCCTCAACGAGCAGCGTGTTCTGCAGGCCACCCTGCCCAGCCCGCTGCCGGCCTCGGCCTGCGGGCGCTTGCAAGGGGGCCGCCCGGCCGGGCCGCCTCCCCAGCTGCCACCGCCCGCCGAGCAGATCGCCGAGCGGACGGTCAGTAGTGTCGGCGGCTTCATGGTCGCCGGACAACGCGTCCAGCTCGGCCGCGGCTATGCCCACCAGGTCGTCACCGCCCACCTGGGCGAGAAAACGATCCGTGTCTTCCACGGTCAGGAGCTGATCACCACCGTCCCCCGTGTCACCAGGAAGGAGGTGGTGGTCCGCAAGTCCGGCGAACACAATCGCCGGAAGATCGTCTAGGAAAGACGTCAAGCATCACCCGACGCCAACCTGTCAATCATCAGCTGAGACTCGACAAAGAGCACGACGGTTTTCAAGAACGTTACCCAAATGCCATCGAACGCCTTTGACCGGGTATTTTCCGGCTGCCGCGACGATTGAAAGCTCACTTTGGCCAGAGGGTGGCCCCCGAAGGCCGAGCCTGGGAGGGGGCCGTGCCACGTGGTGCAGGTCATGCCAGGCGTCTTCGGTCATCGTTGTACGCCACTGCAGGCGTACGCCAATAGTGACCAGCCATCAGGCCGGAGCCGTGCCTACGGCCAGAAGGTGCGAGCTGGCGGCAAGCAGCTCGGGGTAAGGCTCCGCCATGCGCGCGGCGGCCAAGGCGGAGGCAATCAGATCGTCCGTAGGCCCCTCGCCCGGCTGCTGCTCTGCCGCCTTGACCAGTGACCACGCGGGCCCCTCGATACCGAAGACCTGCACGCCTGTCAGGCCGGCCGTGACCAGCTCAGCCACCAGTTCTTCGGCTCGGTGGAAGTAGGAGACAGTGAAACCGCGTACGCCGTCGTAAGTGGCCGTCTCAAGAATCTTGGAGACGGAGTCGTGAATCCGCTCTTTATGCAGGTGGGCGTACGTCACGTGCTCGAAGAGCGAGGCGTAGCGGTTGATTGCAGCCGCGGCTACCAGGCCGCCCGGCTTCACGACACGGCACGCCTCCGACAGCGCCTTGGCGCGGTCGGCCGGATCGGGGAGGTGGTACAGCGGGCCGAGAAGCTGCACAACATCGAAGCTGCCATCTGGCTCACGCAGGTCACGGGCGTCACCGAGGACCGCTGCACAGACGGCCGACGCACTCTCGACGTGGCGGGGGACGGGGTCTACGAGGGTGACCTCATAGCCATCCTTCACGAGCCACTCTGCGTGAACCCCGGTCGCTCCGCCCACGTCGAGCACGCGGGCCGGCGCGGGGGGCATGAAGCGGCGGAGAAGCTCCTGCGTTCTGACCAGTTCCATGCGCCCGTCTGCCGAGACTCGCAGGCGGCTGTCCTCGTTCACTGTCTCGCCGTAGAACCGCATGACGGAGGAGTCCAATTCGAGGTTCGACATGCTCGCAGTATCCTGTGTACCGGTGGACCAGTCCAGTGGGCGGAATAGAGGATGGCATGGCAGTCCTGAAGTACGAAGAGATCGCCGAGTCCTTGCGCGTCCGTATTGCCGCTGGTGAGTTCCCTCCCGGGGGAGTTATCCCGTCAGGGCGCGACCTGGCCGAGCAGTGGGGCGTGTCACGCGCCACCGCCATCAAGGCCGTGGACGTGCTGCGGAATGATGGCGTCGTTGTCGCCAAGCAAGGCACCGGCTTCGTGGTGACGGAAACTCCCGTCGCGCGACCTGCCGGCGCCCGGCGCGCGGGGTCAGCGCGCATCCTAGGGGGCATGCCGTTCAAGCGGGTCGGGACGCCAGACTGGGCCGAGCCCCCATCGCGGGTCGCCGTCGCACTGGGGCTCGCTGACGGAGTGCTGGCCCTAAGGCGGGTCCGGGTCCTTCAACTTCCGGACGGCACCGCAAATAGCTGTGTGGAGGCGTGGTTCCCTCCTGAGATCGCGGAGGCCGCGCCCCGCCTAGCCGACACTGCACCGATCGCCGAAGGTACGACGCGTTATGTTCGTAGGCAGACAGGGCGGTTCCCAGTTGAAGGCGTGGACATCACAACTGTGCGCCTCGCCACGGAGGTGGAGGCCGAGCGGCTGGGTGTCCCGACAGGTACGGCCGTTGCTGTCCTGCTCCACACGGCGAAGGATGAGCAGGGGCGCCCTCTGGTCTGCGAAGAGGGCGTGACGCCGTCTTCGCTCTTCGAGCAGATCGACACCTATGCGATGTAGCCGCGCATCCGACATCACCTAGCTGGACCGGTCTACCGGTCCAGCTTTTTCGACTGGGTAGTGGCGTTGACATGCGCGTTTACTGACGCACCGTCATTCGTTGCCGCTCAGGAGCTTGACTGGACCGGTCCACCGGTCCAGTCTGTTGCATGCGAGGCCGCCCCGCTTCGAATGAGGGCTAGCTGCGCTGGTTCGGGATAGCTCTGTCGTCCACGAGGGAGCCCCGCCGCCAGTCATCGCTTGAGAACTGCATAGGTGGGCCCCGTCTCCCCGAGTCGAAAAGACGGATCGCGCGGCAGCGATCGCCGCGCACATCAATCTCTCCGCCAGGTTCGCCGTGGCGGCCGGTTGCCTCCGCCGCTCGTCTCGTACGAGTGGCGCCGAGGGGAGCCGGATGTTCCGACTTCAACGGCGCGCGCCCCCGGTGCGGGAACACCGGGGGCGCTGTTCGGGCCGTTCCTATGCGAGAGGAACAAGACCCAATGGATCCCATCGTTACTGTTCAGGACGCTGTTACCGCGTTCGCCGACTGGCGCGAGCCGACCGACGCAGAGCTGGACGCGATCGAGACCGAGATGCCCGTGATTCTCGCGGACGTCGACCTGCTGGACGCGCACATCGTCACCCTCGACCGCACCCCGACCGAGCTGGATGCCCGTCGCGTCCGCCGGGCTCGCCGCCGGGCGCTTGCTGCTCGCGTCGCCCTGCTGAACCGGGCGGCCAGCACGGAACAGTCGGGGGGTGCCGCGTGAGCACCACGACGGAGAAGAACCTGACCGCCGCCCACGCTGAGGTGAAGGCGGAGATCGCGCGAACGGACGCGAAAACGGCGCTGCTGCTGGCGTTCGTCGGCGCGGTCCTCGCCAGCGCCTGGACGGTCGCCCGCGACCTCCCCCTCAACGTCCCCGCCTACGTCGCTGGCGGCGCCGGTATGGCGCTGCTGGTCGGCGCCGCCGGTCTGCTGCTGCGGTCGGTGCGGCCGAACCTGTCCGGCCGGCACGGCTTTCCCCTGTGGGCCACGCTCACGGCCGAGGAGATCACGGCGGCCGTGGACCGGGACATGGCCGCTGACATTGCCGGGCTGTCCCGGCTGGCGGTCACCAAGTTCACCTGCCTACGCCGTGCGGTCGACCTGACCACCGCCGGCGGTGCCCTGCTCATCCTCGCCGCCCTGATTACGATGGGGGGTGCGGCATGACGCTGGACGACCTGACGGTCCCCTTGCGGGCGCTGCGACTGCTGGCCGTGGACTTCCCGCACCTGCCCGCTCCCGACGTGGACCTGTCCACGCTCTACCCGGACCGGCTGCGGCTCATCTTCCACGACACCTCGTGCGAGAGCCTGGCCGCGTTCGAGCAGTGGCGCACCGCGCTGCGCATCGCCCCGGAAGCGGTCGACACCCGCACCCAGAGCGACGGACGCACGCGCGTGCTCGCGGCTGAGGGATCGTTCGCCGGCGCCGTCATCGTCCTGACTGCCTACGCCGACCAGCCGGAGACCGACCGTGCCCTTGCCGGGCGGGCGGGGGGCGCGCTGTGAGGGCGAAGACGGTTCTGCCGGCGGTCGCGATGACGGCCGTGTCGATGGTGCTCACCCTCTGGGTGGTCGTGATGTGGCTGGGGGCGGCGGTGCCGTGGCCGGTCGCCCTGGTCGTCGGTCTCGGCATCGACGGTGGTTGGTTGGCCACCCTGGCCTACGAACGCCGCATCGCCGCGCAGGGTGACCACAACCAGATCGTAACGGCGGTGGGCTGGTCGTTCGGTCTGCTCGCCGCTGGCGTCCTGGTCGCACACGCGCTGACCGCTGACCACTCCCCCGGTGCGTGGCTGGCCGTGGCGTGGCTGCCGATCGCGGCCAAGGCCCTGTGGTTCGTGCACAGCCTGTGGGAGCGCACCGCGCTCACCCCGCTCGCGCTGGACGCGATCCGGGGAATCCAGCAGGAGGCGCGCGACGAAGCGGCCGTGGCCCGCGCACGGCTGCGGGCGGAAGCAGCCACCGAGGAGACGCGGCTGACGGCCGTGACGGAAGCCGGTGCCCGCGTCGCCCGCGTCCAAGCCAAGACCTCACGGACACTCGCGGGTGCCTGGTCGACGCTGGAGACCGCCCGCAGGGGCGAGGAGACCGGCAGGGCGCTGACCAGCGTGACGACCCCCGTCACGCCCGGCGTCACACCGCGCTGGGAACTGCCCGTCTGGGGCCCGACCGAGCCGGTGCCCGCGCTGGAGACGGGGACGCCCGCGCTGTCGGATGACGCGCTGGACACGCTGGTTCACGACATCCGGCACAGCCAGACGCCGCCCCTGTCCTACCGGGAGATGGCTGTTCGCTTCCGTGCAGCCGGCCACTCCGCCTCCGAGGTCCGGTTGCGGGCTGCGTGGAAGCGGGTGGCCGCGTGAGTACCCTCGCCGCGCTATTACCGGCCGTGCCTCCCGCCATCGGCTGGGCGGTGCACGCCCGTTGGCTGCACGGACGGCTGACAACCGCCCGACGTGATCCGCTCACCGGGTTGTGGACGCGGGACGCGTTCACCCGGCGGGCCCGCCGCCTGCTGCGCGACCCGCGCGCCGTGGTCGTGCTGGCGGACGTCGACCACTTCAAGCAGATCAACGACACCCACGGCCACGCGGCCGGCGATGTGCTGCTCGCCACGGTCGCCGCCCGGCTCGCCCACGGCACCCCCGACGGTGTCGTCGGGCGGCTGGGCGGAGATGAGTTCGCCGCCGTGATCACCGACCGTGACGGCACGGCCGCTGAGCGGCTGGACGTCCTCGCCCGCGTCCTGGCCCGGCCGGTCGACGCCGCCCCGGAGGTGCACACCACGGTGTCACTGGGGTGGGTGCGGGCCGCCGACCACCCGGGCGAGGACCTGTCCGCGCTGCTGCGCCGCGCCGATGAAGCCATGTACGCGGCCAAGCGGTCCGGCCAGTCCGGCCCCCGCAGGGCCCGCCTGGGTTGGTTGCTCGGGTCGGTCACCGGTCGCCGTTCCGGACGCCGGGGGGCGGCATGAATACAGACCCGGTGAAGACGTTCAGCTTCGGCGGGGGTGTCCAGTCCACCGCCGCCTTGGTCCTCGCGGCCACCGGCGAGCTGGACTACCGCACCTTCCTGATGGCGAACGTCGGGGACGACTCCGAGCACCCCGGCACCCTCGCCTACCTGCGCCAGTACGCCATCCCTTACGCCGAAGCGCACGGCCTGGAGCTGGTCGTGCTGGACCGGGTGATGATGCGCTCCGGGGAGGTCCGCACCCTGTATCAGGACCTCACCCGGGAGGGCTCGCGGTCGCTGCAGATTCCGGTGCGGATGTCGAATGGGGCCCCCGGCACCCGCTCCTGCACTGCCCAGTTCAAAATCAAGGTGATCGCCGACGAACTCAAACGGCGCGGCGCCACTAAGGACGCGCCGGCCACCGTCGGCATCGGCATCAGCCTGGACGAGATCCACCGGGCGAACAACCGGCGCTGCGAACCACACGAGCGCATCGAATACCCGCTGCTGGAACGCGGCGTCCGACGCATCGATTGCGCCCGAATCATCCGCGCCGCCGGCCTGCCGGTGCCGCCGAAGTCGTCGTGCTGGTTCTGCCCGTTCCACCGGCCCGAGACCTGGCACGACATGCGCCGCGACGAACCCGAGCTGTTCGAGCGCGCGTGCCAGCTCGAAGAACTCCTCAACCGCCGCCGCGACGAACTCGGCAAAGACCACGTCTGGCTGACCCGGTTCAACCGGCCCCTACGGGCCGCGATCCCCGACGGAGTCGACACCCTGCCCTTCGACGAGTGGGACAGCGGCTGTGACTCCGGCTGGTGCATGACCTGACACCACCGCATACGGCGGGGCCGGTCCGCTCACCTCCTACAGCGACGGACCGGGCCCCGCTTTCCCTCTGCGAGAGAAGGAAGTCTCAGTGAAGCATCCCGACGACGACCACGAATTGTTCAACCGCCTGGAAGCCGAGATGGCCGCCGACCAGGGCGCCGACGTGGTCGACCTGGACAAGGCCCGCGTCGCCCGCGAACCGGCCGACCCGGGCACGCCGGTCATGGTCGACCAGTCCGCGCCCGCGGCGTCCGGTCCCGGCTACCTCGGCCGGCTCGCTGGCGCCCGCCGTCGCCCGGTCGTGCCCATCTGGCTGAAGTCCGTGGCTGAGTTGCGCACCGCCGCAGCGTGGGTGGCCCGCCACTACGCCCACGCCGCTGGATACCACGCGCTGCGTGCCCCCATCTACGCCGTCCGGCTCGCCCTCCAGGGCCCTGCTGGCGCCGCGAAGTTCGTTGGGGGCACGCTGCGGTGGGTGGCCGACCGTGAGGGCGAGCCGGTCCGGCTCGCCGCCGTGCGCCGCGAGGACGCTGCCGAGTACCTGAAGCTGTCTCGGCAGCGTGACGGGCGGGTCCGGCTGCGGACCCTGGTCGCCGCGCTCGCGATGTTCGTCGGTCTCGGGCTGGCGCTCGCCTTGTACGTGCTGGCCCCCGGCTGGCTGCAAGCCGTCTCGGTGGGCGCGGTCGTGCTCGCCCTGGGAGCCGCCGGCCGCAAGGCGGACGCCCCGGTCGTGCACCGGGCGGTGGAACTGCCCAAAGCAACCAAGCTCACGTCCGACATCGTCCTGAGGGCCCTTGGGGCACTCGGTATTCCCGCGATCAACCAGGCGCAGGGCAAGGGCCGGGACGGGTTCGAGTTCACGGCCCCCATCACCCGCGACGGCCCCGGCTGGCGCGCAGAAGGCAACCTGCCCTACGGCGTGACCGTGACGGACATCATCGAACGCCGCGAGCGGCTCGCTTCCGGCCTGCGCCGCCCGCTCGGGTGCGTGTGGCCCGAAGCGGTCCCCGACGAGCACACCGGGCACCTGGTGCTATGGGTCGGAGATCAGGACATGTCCCGGGCATCTCAGCCGGCGTGGCCGCTGCTGAAGTCCGGGCAAGTGGACCTGTTCAAGCCGGTCGCCTACGGCACCGACCAGCGCGGACGCTGGGTGGCAGTCACCCTCATGTACATCGCGGGCGTCATCGGCGCCATCCCGCGCATGGGCAAGACGTTCCTGCTGCGGCTACTGCTGCTGATCGCGGCTCTCGATCCGCGGGCTGAGCTGCACACCTACGACATGAAAGGCACCGGCGACCTTGACCCGGTGGGCAACGCGGTCGGCTACCGACACGCCGCCGGCGACGACGACGAACCCGTGCAATACGCGCTGGACGACTTCCGGGCACTGCGCGAGGAACTGCGCCGCCGCACGAAGGTGATCCGCTCCCTGCCCCGGGACATCTGCCCCGAGTCCAAGGTGACGTCCGCGCTCGCGGACAAGCGCTCCCTCGGGTTGCACCCGATCGTGGTCGGCGTGGACGAATGCCAAGTCCTCTTCGAGCACCCCGAACACGGCAAGGAGTTCGAGGAGATCATCACCGACCTGGTCAAGCGCGGCCCCGCGACCGGCATCGTCGTCCTGCTGGCCACGCAGCGCCCGGACGCCAAGTCGCTGCCCACCGGCATCAGCGCAAACGCCTCCGCGCGGTGGTGCCTGAAGGTGATGGGCCAGCTGGAGAACGACATGGTGCTCGGCACGTCCGCCTACAAGCGCGGGGTGCGGGCGACCATGTTCGCCTGGGGAGACAAAGGCATCCACTACTTCGTGGGCGAAGGCTCCGACGCCCGCATCGTCCGCTCCGTCTACGTCGACGCCGGCGGCGCCGAAGCCATCGCAGTCCGCGCCCGCCGCGTCCGCGAGAAGGCCGGACTGCTCGCCGGACACGCCCTCGGAGAAGCGCCCGAGCCGACCGGCGCCGCCTATGACCTGCTCGCGGACATCCTCGCGGTCGTGCCCGCCGAGGAAGCCAAGGCGTGGTCGGAAACCATCGTGGCCCGGCTCGCGGACCTGCGCCCCGAGGTCTACGACGGCTGGGACCCCGATGCGCTCGCCGCCGCCCTCAAGCCACATGGCGTGTCCACCATCCAGGTCGGGCGCCGGGTCAACGGCAAGGTCGTCAACCGGCGCGGCGTCGACCGCTCCCACATCACCACCGCGATCGCGGAGCGTGACGGAAAGCGGGACGCGGGCTAAGGCTCCGGGACCGCTAACGATAGCGGCAACCCCCGCTAACGTTAGCGGCCCCGCTAGCGCCCCAAACCGCCTCCGATCAGGCCGCTAGCGGATAGCGGCCCACCTGCGCAAACCCCAAAAACCGCCAGGAAGGGCCCCACATGACCCCCGCCCTGCTCGCTATCACCTGCCTGCTCACCATCACAGTCGGTTACGGCAGCGTGTGTGCTGTGTCGCCGTTCGGTGACTGCCGCCGCTGCCATGGCATGGGCCACGCCCTCAAGACCGACCGCAAGGGACGCCTCAAGCGCGGCAAGGACTGCCGCCGCTGCCACGCCACCGGCAAACGCATCCGCACCGGCCGCTGGCTCTACAACCGCTGGGCGCGCATCTACCGCGCCGGCACCGACACCCCGGAAGGGTCCCGATGATCCTCAACATCTCCGCCGTGCTGCTGTTCGGCGCCGCCTCCGCATTCGCGGTCAAGACCAAGTCCGCCGGCGGCGGCGCCGCGCTCGTGCTGTTCCTCTTCGGGTTCTTCGCCGCCGGAACCGGCGCCTACGAGCCGATCCACAACCTCGTGCAGGCATCCGCCGACGCCCTGTCCACCCTCGGCAACTGAAAGGGACATCCGGCCGTGAACGACCCCACCAGTCACCACACCGCGCCCCTCGTGGTCCACCACCCGACCCCGATCACCCCCGCCGTGCACGCCGCGCCGGTCGTCCCCGTCCAGCCGGGCCTCCTTCCGACCGTGGCGAGCGTCGTCCTGCCGGACGGCCGCGTCATCACTGGCTACGCCGTGGCACCGGCTCAGCCCGAACCGATCGCGAGCAAGCCGGCCGTGTCCCGCACGGCCGTAAACGTCGCCCTCGGGGGCGTCGGATTCCTCGCCGTGTGCGGCGGGCTGCTCCTGCTCACCTCGTTCATCGCGGCACTGACCGCGTTCATCGGCCAGCTCGTCATCCTGGCCGCCGTCGTCTTCGGCGGATGGATCGCTGTGCAGCTGTTCAGCGCGAGCGGCCACCGCGGCGGGACCACGGTCAACATCCGCAAAGCCGTGATCAAGCGCAACCACTTCCGCGGCTGAGTTCGGTTTTAGGCGAGCGGCCAGCCAGCGAAACCATCTTGGGTCTGATAGACCAGCGCCACGCCTTCCGCGCTGAGGAGGTCCATGATGTCCGCGGTTGGCTCGCTGGGCAGAAGCACGGCGACGCGCAGGCCCTCCCGGTTAGGGATGTGCCGGCGGTAGTCGGCGAGTTGCCCGATGGCCATGCGGACATTGATCCGGGTCGTCAGACCCTTCGCCTCGTACAGCACGTGGTCGGTGGCGTCGTACAGGTCAGGCGTCAGCGCGCCGGGCTCGCCCTTGATGGTGATCTGGAAGCTGTGGGTCTTGTGTCCCGCCGCGGCCAGGTACTCCTGGAATTCCTCGACCAACTCACCCTCGCGGCGCAGCACCTTGCGCTGCCCGGCAGGGATGTCCGCGACCGTCACCGTGGTGCTGTGCTGCTCGGTCTTCTTGACCTTGACTCCGCTTTGCTGCGGCAGCACCACCGGGCCCGGCATCGTGACCACGGGCTGCGTGATCTCGATGTCCGTATGTGTGGCGGGCGGCAGACGGTCTGCCGCCGTCCACGCCGGCGTCGTGCCTTCGGCCGGCCGGAAGCGGAAGACCAACACGTTACGCATCACGTTGTCCTTGCCGGGGCCGCGCCGCACCTCGTACGGCTTGACGGGGTCCAACACCATCTGGCCGATGTAACGCTGCCGCATCGCCCCGCTACCGGGCACCTTGCCGTGCGCGACGAACAGATGGATCTCACGGTTCTTCTCAGCAGCGCTCAGCAGGGACCCGTTGCGGCCAGACGGCTTCTGGTCAGCCTTGGCGCCGGCACCGGTGTACAGGTACAGCGGCCCGAACTCGTCGTCTTCCGCGCGTCCGTCGAAGGTGTAGCCGTACTCCTCACCCGCGGACGGGTCGGAGTAGACGAACACCTTGCCCGCCTCGTCGGCCGGCTCGATGCCCTGGAACGTGCCACAGCCGTAAGCAGCCGCGATCGCATCGCGCGTCGTAATCAAACCCGGCACAAGATCAACCGTCGTCGTCATGCCGCGACCATAGCCGCCCCCATTAACACCCGGCGCCCCCTTTCAACGGCGACAGGCAAAGGGCGACCCCGCGTTCTTGGCGGAACAGGGTCGCCCTTTTCACCCAGCACCCAGCAAGAGGACTGGAGACACCCAGCATGACCCAACCCACCTCCCTCCCGCGAGCCTTACCGCCGGGACCTCCCGCCATGAGCGGGATGCGCTTCTACCTGACCACCCACAAGCGGCACTGGCTGCGCCTGACCGACGTGCCGCTGTTCCTCAAGTCCGAGCACTTCGACCGCGCCGTCAAGTGGGACCAAGCCCAGGGGCCCTACGCGATCGACTCCGGCGGATTTATGGAGCTGAAGAACAAGGGCACTTGGACCCGCACACCCCGCAAGTACGTCGATGACCTGCGCCGCATCTGGGAGCACGTCGGCCCCTACGACTGGGCAGCACAGCAAGACTGGATGTGCGAGGACGCCATCATCCACGGCGGCACCTTCCACGGACAGCACTTCGTCGGCACCCACCTCAGCGTCGCGGAACACCAGCGTCGCACCGTGGCCAACTTCCTCGAGCTGCGGTCCCTCGCCCCCGACCTACGTATCGCCCCGGTCCTGCAGGGCCGCAGCATCCCCGAGTACGAGCGGTGCGTGGAGCTGTACGCGAGGGAAGGCGTCGACCTACGGCGTGAGCCCGTGGTGGGGCTGGGGTCGGTGTGCCGGTTGCAGTCCACCCGTGAGGGCGCGGCGATCGTCACCGCGATGGCCGCGCGCGGCTTCAAGCTGCATGGCTTCGGCTTCAAGATCCTCGGCCTGGAACGCGTCGCTCACCTGCTCGCCTCTGCGGACTCTGCCGCTTGGAGCTCCCACGCCCGCCGCCGCCCGCCCCTGCCCGGCCACACGCACAAGAACTGCGCCAACTGCATCGACTACGCCCTCAACTGGCGCACCCGTGTGATCAGCGCGATCCCCACCCATCGCCAGACGCTGCTCACCGACAGGAGCGCAGCATGAACCACCACCTGCACACCGCTTCCCGACTCGCGGCCACCGGCCTGCCTGTCCTGCCGCTCCGCAAGGGGAAGGTGCCGTTCGGGAACTGC
The DNA here is from genome assembly GCF_053587115.1 of Streptomyces sp. NPDC003697. Taxonomy (NCBI): domain Bacteria; kingdom Bacillati; phylum Actinomycetota; class Actinomycetes; order Kitasatosporales; family Streptomycetaceae; genus Streptomyces; species Streptomyces sp. NPDC003697. Next base: position 49,269 of record NZ_JBSFNN010000018.1, on the reverse strand, counting down.
GACCGCTGCGTCGATAACGCGTGTGGCGGGCGGCCGAACATGAAGACTCCCGGCCCCTGCACGTGCCCGGCGCCCTGTCACGGGTGGGCAGCGGCCACCACCGACCCGCACGCGCTCACCTCTCCTTCGTGGGCCACAGCGTGGCGGCAGGCTGTGGCGGTCGCCTACCACCCCGGCGGGGCCGGGCTGACCGTGGTCGACCTGGACGACGCGGGGGCCATCGAATGGGCCCGGCAGTCCCTGCCCCGTACCTGGACCGTGCCCACTACGCGCGGGGAGCACTGGATCTACCAGGGCGCTATGCGATCGGTGAACGCCGTACGGCCGAGCGTCGACATCAAGTCCACGATGGCCTACGCCCGCTGGCTGGGTCCCGGCATCGGCACCATGGCCGACCTGCCCGACGCCGTGCGCGCACTGGCCGTGAAGGGGCCTTCCACGCTCCAGCCGGCACCGCAGGCCGTCAGCGTGCCCGCACTGACCGGGGGCGGGGAGTGTCCCCACCGGACGCCCGCCTACCTGCACCGTGGCATCGCAATGGCGGAGCAGCGCATCACCGAGGCCCGCAGCGCCATCCACTCGACCGTGTACCGCACCTTCCTCGCCGTGCTGTCCACCCACGGCCGGTGCGGCTGCCTCACCGACACCCACGTCGCCCGGCTGTTCACCGCCGCGCAAGCCAAGGGCGAATCCCCCCGGCACTGCACCGACGCGTGGACCAACGCCCGCACCAGGTTGGGACTGTGACCATGTCCGAGGACGAAAAGACCCCGGCCCGCGAGATCATCGCCGACTACGCGCAAGCGCACTTCCGGTACTTCCGCACCGCCGACGGAACCGTCTACGCGCAGCGCAACGGCCACCCCGTGGCCCGCCCGATGCGCTCCCAGGGCACGACGGGCAGCCACCGGCAGGAACTCATGGTCGGTCTGTTCAAAGACGGGCTCGGCGTGTTCAACGGCACCGCGCTCAAAGAGGCCTTGGACTTGATCGAAGCGCTCGCGCTGACCGAGGACGTGCAGCCCGTCCACATCCGCGTCGCCCCCGGATTCGACGGGGCGACGTGGCTGGACCTGGGCCGCGATGACGGCCAGTCCGTCCGTATCCACCCCACCGGCTGGGACATCGCCATCCCCGACCCGCGCGAGGTGTGCTGGCGCCGTACCCAGCTCACCGGAGAACTGCCCCTTCCCGTCAAGGACACCGACGGCAAAGGCATCGACCTGCTGATGCGGCTGTGCAACTTCGCAACCGCGGAAACCGAGTGCCTGGCCATCGCCTGGCTCATCGGCTGCCTCGCTCCGTCCGTCCCCGTCCCCGCCCCGTTCCTCACCGGCCCCCAGGGTGCCGGCAAGTCCACCGGCGGTCGCATGCTCGTGCGCATCATCGAGGGCATGAGCGGCGACCTGCGCCGTGCCCCGAAGGACGAGGAGAACCTGATCGCCGCGGTGGCTGCCGGGTGGGTCACCGCGCTGGACAACCTCTCCCACATGACCCCGGACCTGTCCGACGCCATGTGCTGCATCGTCACCGGCGCCGAGAACGTCAAGCGCGCCCTGTTCACCGATGGGGACGTGTTCCGCGTCGGCTACCGCCGGCCCCTGCTGCTGACTGGCATCGACGTGGGCGTGATCCGGCCCGACCTCGCCGAACGGCTCCTGCCGCTGCGGCTGGAGCGGCCCAGCGTCCGGCGCACCGAAGCGGAGTTGTGGGCGGAGTACGCGGAGGTGCTGCCCGTCGTTCTCGGCTCCCTCCTGGACCTCACGGTGAAAGTCCGCGCGGCTGAGGCGGAGACCCCCACCGATCTGCGCATGGCCGACTTCGCCCACCTGTGCGCGCAACTCGACGCAGCGACCGGGCTGGGAGCTCTCGCCGCCTACCGGGCCAGCCTGGACGACCTCAACGACGACGTCATCGAGGGCGACCTCCTCGCCCAGACCGTCCTCAAGCACGCCGACACCATGCAACCGGGTGGCGCGCAGCGCATGACGTCCACCGAGTGGCTGCACCACCTCAGCGGCCTCTACAGCGGCGACGAACTCCGGTCCCTGCCCAAAGGCTGGCCGACCACGGGCAAAGTCCTCTCCGACCGGCTCAAGCGCCTCCAGCCGACCCTGGCCGCCCGGGGTGTCCTCATCGACTCGGGCCGCACCAGGGAGGGCCGCTACCTCGAAATGACCCGCACGGCCACCCCGCCCCCACACGAGCACAAGCCGATGTTCTGACCCGCGCCCGCGCTCGCCGGACAAGCAAGAAGAGCACCAACCGCACTGCCGAGGCGTGCTCTTCTTGCTGTTCGGCGGAACGCCGCCCAAGGGTCGCGCCGCGCAGCGGCTCCTTCTTCACGCTGTGAGGCGCGCCCGCACTACAACAGGCACCCCCTCTTTTGTCCTAAGAGGGAAGACGCTGCGTCACCTGCGTCGCGCAAGCCGAAAAACGGCACCTGACCTGCCACTACAGCCGTGACGCAGACGGCGGCGCCTGCGTCATCCTGCGTCACCTGCGTCACCCGGTGACGCAGCCCATGACGCACCGGTGACGCACCCTCAAACCGCTACGTCACACAAACTCGCAGGTCAGGACCCTGAATGACGCTGATGACGCTGTGACGCAGAAATCCACACCTCGGACAGGTAGGGGCACCTGAAAGGTCTTTGGACCCAAGTCTGTCCGCAGGTCTCACTCTCTGATCGCGGATGAGCCGCGATCAGAGCACCGCATCTCCAACTTGGAGGACTCAGTGAGCGCGCCCGCCCCCGGCCACGAGGACCCCCGCGCCACCCTTCGGGCAGGTCTCCCCGACCGGTACCTCACCCCTGACGACATCGCCGAGATCTTCGAGGTACCGAAAGAGACCGTCTACCAGTGGCGCAAGAAGCGCATCGGCCCGCCCGGCTTCCGCATCGGCAAGCACCTGCGCTACGACCCTGCAGACGTGCGCGCCTACGTCACCAGCCGCAAGAACGCCGCCGCCGAGGCTGCCTGACGCCTCCTGGCATCACACAACTCCCGGGGAGGGCCACACCGTGGCCCTCCCCGTCCCATGCCCAGAAGGGACCACGCCCCACATGGCAGGCCACATTCAAGACCGTTGGTTCAAGACCGTCACCGGCCCCGACGGCAAGCCCGTCAAAATCAAGACCGACCGTCACGGAACGGGACTCCGATACCGCGCCCGGTACGTCGGCCCGGACGGCACCGAGAAGAGCAAGTCATTCCGCGACAAGGAACTGCGGCTCGCCAAACAGTGGCTCGCGCACATCGAAGCGGACATGTCGCGCGGTCAGTACGTCGACCCACGCGCTGGGCAGACCACGTTTCGGCAGTACGCCGAACGATGGATCAAAACGCACACCGGCGAGATCAACAGCCGTGAGGCCGCGGAGCGTCGACTCCGCCTGCACGCCTACCCCCACATCGGCTCTCGCCCGCTCGGTTCCTTCAAGCCCGAGCACATCCGCACCTGGATCGCCGGTCTTGAAGCCACCGTGCCGGCGGAGTCTCACCGCCGCATCATCGTGGGCACCGTCTCGGCAGCGCTCAGCGCGGCGGTCGACGACGGGCTACTCAGCAAGAACCCCTGCCGGGCCCGCACGGTACAACTTCCGAAGCCCGGCAAGCCGCGCGTCATCCCGTGGACGACAGCGCAGGTCTTCGGCGTGCGCGCCGCCCTCCCCCAGCGCTACCAGGCTGCCGTGGACGCCGGGGCAGGCTGCGGACTGCGGCAGGGTGAGATCTTCGGTCTGGCCGTAGACGAACTGGACTACGAGGGCGGTTGGCTGTCGGTAGGCCATCAACTCAAGCGCATTCGTGGCAAGTACGTCTACGCCCTGCCGAAGGGCGGCAAGATCCGGGATGTGCCGCTACCCAAGGCCGTGGCCACCGTGCTCCGGGACCACTCGAAGGAGTTCCAGCCGATCGACGTGACGCTCCCCTGGCGCACGCCGGACGGTCCCCCCACGACGAAGCGGCTTATCTTCGGCGGAATCGAGGGGCGGCACGTGCGCGTGAGCCACTTCAACGATCACTACTGGAAGCCCGCGCTCGTCGCTGCCGGCATCATCCCCGCACGGAAGGCGGGCGAGCGGTACGCGTCCGCCCCGGAGCACGGCATGCACGCTCTCAGGCACTTCTACGCGTCGGTGCTGCTTGACGCCGGCGAGAACATCCGGGCGCTGAGTCAGTACCTCGGTCACAGCGATCCGGGGTTCACGCTCCGGACGTACACACACCTGATGCCAAGCAGCGAGGGACGCACCCGGAAGGCGGTCGATAACCTGTATCTGGCGTCGAGTCCTCAAGATCACGGCCCAGAGACGGCCCGAGTCGCCTAATCCGGCCCCGACCAGAGGTAAACGCGCTGGTCGGGGCCCTACGGGGCCGGTCCGCGCGGACTTCGTCTACTTCTGGCCGATCTACACCGGCACCGCCATCCCGATCGGCTCCTGGCGGTCACGGATGTGGCTGGACACCTGGGTCTAGGGGTCTTCCGGCCGGCCGGGGGCACACGCGCCACGGCCGGGACCTTGGTGGCGGGCGGGTCGGTGGCCGCCTTCGCGTGGGTGGCCCACACCATGGTCGAGGCGCACGAAGCGGGATACGGCGTCCTGCTGTGCGGCCTTCCCGCCTCCTCCATCGCGGGGATCTTCGTCATCAGGAAGCTCCCCGACTTCAAGGCGCTGGCCTCGCTGGCACGTCAGGTGCAGACAGGTCAGCAACCGGCCGACCAGGTCCCCCAGCCCCGCACACCGATCGACGGAAGCCCGAACCCGGCCGACCAGCCCGGCGGCGTCTGAGGCAGACTCCCTCCGTTCACGTATGTGCCCGGGCGCCGGGGTCAGGGTCAGCCCGCTGATCTCCGTTCGGACACCATCCGGAAACAGCCCTCCCAGGTGTCCCGGTGACCACCTAAAGTGCCGGAGGCCGAAACGGGAGGGGAGCGCGTCATGCGCAAGGGGGTGAAGGCCGCCGTCGTCGGCGGTGTGTTCGCCGTGGTGGTGGGCGGGGTGGGCTACGGGGCGTTCAACGCCGTGTCCGCGATCGAGAGCGACGCGGGCCTCGGAGGGGCCGCGCCCGCGGAGACCGGGCCGCCGAGCGCGGCCGAGGTCGAGCAGACGGCGGCGAAGTTCTTCGCGGCCTGGGAGAGGCAGGACCCGTCGACGGCCGCGTCGTACACCAACTTCCCCGAGGAGGCCGGCGCGTTGCTGACGGCCTACGGCCGGGCCGCGCACATCGAGGACGTGAAGGTCGCGCCGGGAGCCGTTGCCGGCACCAGCGTGCCGTTCTCCGTACGCGGGACCGTGTCGTACGGGGGGACGTCCAAGCCGCTGGCCTACCGCAGCCGGCTCACCGTGGTGCGCGGCGAGACCACCCACCGCCCGCTGGTCGACTGGGACCCGGCCCTGGTGCACCCCTCCCTGAAGAAGGGCGACACGCTCGTCACGGCCGAGTCGGCCAAGCCGCCGATCCGGGCCCTGGACCGCCACGGCGCCGTCCTGACGAAGGAGAAGTACCCCTCCCTCGGGCCGATCCTGGACGAACTGCGCGCCCTCTACGGCGACAAGGCGGGCGGCTCGCCCGCCGTCGAGCTGAGTGTCCGTCACGCGAGTCCGGGCAGCGCCGGGACGCCGCTGATGACGCTCGCCGAGGGAAGGCCGGGCGAGCTGCACACGACCCTCAGCGCCGGCGCCCAGGCGGCGGCCGAGCGGTCGGTGCAGCGGTACGCCGAGTCGTCCGTCGTGGCCGTCAAGGCGTCCACCGGTGAGGTGCTGGCGGTCGCCAACCACCGCAACGACGCCTGGAACGCGGCGTTCCTCGGCCGGCTCGCCCCCGGCTCCACCATGAAGATCGTCACCGCCGCCACCCTCATCGACAACGGGATCACGACGGCCGGCGGACCGGCGCCCTGCACCCCGGACGCGATGTGGGAGGGCCAGACCTTCCACAACCTCAAGGACATGCGCCCGAACGAGGGCGCCACCCTCTCCGAGAGCTTCGCGCGCTCCTGCAACACCGCCTTCATCAAGTTCACGGACGACCTGAAGGTGGACTCCCTGCAGCGTGAGGCCGAGGAGCGCTTCGGACTCGGCAAGGACAACTGGAAGGTCGGCATCCCCTCCTTCGACGGGTCGGTTCCCGACGTGGGCGGTCCGGACAAGGCGGCCAACCTGATCGGCCAGGGCCAGGTGCAGATGAGCCCGCTGGACATGGCGTCGGTGACGGCCACCGCGATGACGGGCGGCTTCCGGCAGCCGGTGATCGTGCCGCAGGACCTCGACGGCCGCCCCCTGGCGCGGGCGAAGGGCCTGCCGGCGGGCACGGTGACCCAGCTGCGGCAGATGATGAACCGCACCGCCACCAGCGGGACGGCGGCCGTCGCGATGTCCGGGCTGACCGGACGCATCGGCGCGAAGACCGGCTCGGCGGAGGTCGACGGACAGGCCCGGTCCAACAGCTGGTTCGCCGGGTACCGCAACGATGTGGCCGCCGCGGCCATGACGCAGGAGGGCGGCCACGGCGGCGACGCGGCGGGCCCGATCGTGGCGGCCGTGCTGCGCGCGGGCGACTGAGTCGGGCCACGTGCCACGGCACCGCCGGCGACCCGGTGGCGGGCGGAGGCGGCGAGCCCGGTTCCGCCGCCGCATCGCCGTCCGGCGGACGGGAAGGGGGCGCCAGGGCCTAGTCTGGGCTCCGGCGTTGGGGAGCGTGAGGGCAACGAGGGCGGCGGGGCCCCGGGGATTCGCGGAGGAACGAAGGCCAGTGGGCAGAAGAAGGCGTGTCGCCGAGCGACGGAAGAGGACGCCCGCCGTGGTCGGCGGCATGATCGCCGTCGTGGTCGGCGGCGCGGGGTTCGGTGTCTACGCGCTGTACGGCGGCGGCGCCGCGGCCGACGACGGGACCCGGACGGCCGCAGGCCACCGGCCGGTGAAGACCGGCCCGCTGTCGGCGACCGAGGTGCGCACCACCGCCGAGCGGTTCCTGACGGCCTGGCAGCAGGGCCGCACCGCGGAGGCGGCGGCCGCGACGAACGACTCCGCGGCGGCCGCGGCCCTGCTCACCGGGTACACCAGGGACGCCCGTCTGACGGGCGTCACGCTGACCCCGGGCACCCCCGCCGGCGCCAGAGTCCCCTTCTCCGTCAAGGCCACGGTGACGTACGAGGACCTCAGCAGACCCCTGGCGTACGCGGGCGCGCTGACCGTCGTGCGCGGCACCACGGACGGCAAGCCGCTCGTCGACTGGCACGCCTCGGTGGTCCATCCCGAACTGAGGGACGGCGACACCCTCGTCACCGGCGAGTCCGGGACCCCGCCGGTCAAGGCGCTGGACCGGCACGGCGGCGAGCTGACCGCGGCGGCGTACCCGTCGCTGGGCACGGTGCTGGACGGGTTGCGCGCGAAGTACGGCAAGACGGCGGGCGGTACGGCCGGCGTCGAACTCCGCGTGGTGCGCGGCAAGGCGTCGCAGGCGGCCGAACTCCCGGACAAGACGCTGCTGGAGCTGAGCAAGGGCACACCGGGCACGGTGAGGACGACGCTGAGCCCCACCCTGCAGGCGGCCGCCGAGCAGCAGGTGGCCAAGCGGGCGCGGGCATCGGTGGTGCTGACGCGTGCCTCGACCGGCGAGATCCTCGCGGTGGCGAACAGCGGCCACGGCTTCAACACGGCCCTCCAGGGCTCCCTCGCCCCCGGCTCCACCATGAAGGTCATCACCGCGTCGCTGCTGATCGACAAGGGGCTGGCGTCGGCGGACAAGGAACATCCGTGCCCGAAGACGTTCACCTACGGCGGGTGGAAGTTCCACAACGACGACGACTTCGAGATCAAGGGCGGCACGTTCAAGGCGAGCTTCGCCCGCTCCTGCAACACCGCCTTCATCAGCCAGGCCGGGAAGCTGGCGAACGACGACCTGACCCGGCAGGCCCAGCAGGTGTTCGGGCTGTCGATGGACAACTGGTCCATCGGTGTGCCGTCGTTCGACGGGGCGGTGCCGGTGCAGAGCGCGGCGCAGATGGCCGCGTCCCTGATGGGCCAGGGCGGGGTGCGCATGAACCCGCTGAACATGGCGTCGGTGGCCGCGACGGTCGCCTCGGGCGCCTTCCACCAGCCGTACCTGGTGGCCCCGAGCGTCGACGGCCGCACCCTGGCCACCGCCTCGCGCACGCTGTCCCCGTCCACGCTCTCCCAGCTGCGGGAACTGATGAGGTACACGGCCGCGTCCGGCACCGCCGCCGAGGCGATGTCGGGTCTCGGCCCGGACTACGGCGCCAAGACGGGGTCGGCCGAGGTCGACAACCAGAAGAAGCCGAACGGCTGGTTCACCGCCTACCGCGGTGACCTCGCCGCCGCGGGCGTCGTCCAGGCGGGCGGCCACGGCGGTGACACCGCGGGCCCGATCGTGGCGGCCCTGCTGAAGGCGGGCGGCTGACGGCGCCGGCCGTGCCGGTCAGCGGTGGGCGACGGGGGTGGCGGCCGCGTACGTCCGCCGCAGGAAGCGGAGGAGCGTCCGGGTCTCGAACTGCACGACCGAGACGCCCCTCGGGGAGTGGAACTCGACCACGGCCTGCACCCGGCCGCACGGCCACACCCGGACCTCGCCGATGCCGGCCGGGGCGCGCAGCCCCTCCTCCAGCAGCGACCGGGGCACGGTCCACTCGTGGGGGCCGGGGAGGCGGACGCGCACCGAGCGCGAGTCGGCCTCGGGGTCGTAGCGCAGGACGACCGGAACGGCGTCCTCGTCCTGCTGTATGTCGTGGTCCGTGAGGATGCGGACTCGCGCGTACTGTTCGACTACCGACATCGGACGACCCTCCCACGCTCAGTCACCGGTCCGGAAGTTCTGCATTCGCCTCATTCCCAATGTCCCATATTTCCCGGTATGCATCTTTTCCCGTAGGCGCCCTCCATCGTCGGGCACGCACCCTCCGGCTCCGAGCGCCGCCGCACACCGGGACCGGAAGGTCCCGCACGACCTCCTCGCTCTTGCAACTGATTCGCAACAAGCGACTATCATCGACCTGTGCATGTGCCTGACGGATTCATCGACGCCCCCGTGTCCGCCGCCGCCGGAGTCGCAGCCGTCGGCGCCCTCGCCGTCGGACTGCGCGGCGCCCGCCGTGAACTGGACGAGCGGACGGCGCCGCTGGCCGGCCTCGTGGCCGCGTTCATCTTCGCCGTGCAGATGCTGAACTTCCCCGTCGCGGCGGGGACCAGCGGGCACCTGCTCGGCGGTGCCCTGGCGGCGATACTCGTCGGCCCCTACACCGGCATCCTGTGCGTCTCGGTGGTCCTGCTCATGCAGGGGATCCTGTTCGCCGACGGCGGCCTGACCGCGCTCGGCGTCAACATCACCGACATGGCCATCGTCACGACGGTCGTGTCCTACGCCGTCTTCCGCGGCCTGGTGAAGGTGCTGCCGCGCAGGCGGCGCTCGGTCACCGTCGCCTCGTTCACCGCCGCCCTGCTCTCCGTCCCGGCCGCCGCCGTAGCCTTCACGCTGATCTACGCGGTCGGCGGGACCACGGACGTGCCGATCGGCAAGGTCGCGACCGGCATGATCGGCGTGCACGTCCTCATCGGCATCGGCGAGGCGGCGATCACCGCCCTGACGGTCGGCGCCGTCATCGCCGTACGGCCGGACCTGGTGTACGGGGCCCGCGGGATCCAGCAGCGGCTGAAGCTGCGGGTCGACGGCGAACTGGTCGACGCCCCGGCCGCGCGCCCCGAGCCGGAGCCGGCCCTCCCCCGGGCCGCGGGCGCCGCCCGGGCCCCCCGCCACCGCAAGGTGTGGATCACGGGCCTGGTCACCTCGCTCGTCCTCGCCGGCTTCGTCAGCTTCTACGCCTCCGCCGCCCCCGACGGACTGGAGAAGGTCGCCCGCGACCAGGGCATCGACAGGAAGGCCGAGCCGCACGCGGCCGCCGACTCCCCCCTCGCGGACTACGGCGTGAAGGACGTCTCCGACGCACGGCTGTCCGGCGGTCTCGCGGGCGTGATCGGCGTCGGCGCCACCGTCGTGGTGGGCGGCACCCTCTTCCGGGTCGTCCGCAGGCGCCGCGGTGCCTCCGCCGAGTCCTCCTCCCACCCCTCCTCGCAGGCCGTCTGACATGGGCGCGGGCACCTCCCACGCGGCCGGCGCCGGCGGGGCGCACCGGCTGTACCGGCACGCGCACTCCCCCGTGCACGCGCTGCCGCCGCACACCAAACTGGCCGCCGCCTTCGCCTTCGTGGTCGTCGTGGTGTCGACCCCGCGGGAGGCGATGTGGGCGTTCGCGCTCTACGCCGTGCTGCTCGGGACCGTCGCGTACGCCGCGCGCGTACCCGCCGGCTTCCTGCTCAAGCGGTTGCTGATCGAGGTCCCCTTCGTCGCGTTCGCGGTGCTCATGCCGTTCGTGGCCCAGGGCGAGCGCGTGGACGTCCTCGGGCTGTCCCTGAGCGTGTCCGGGCTGTGGGGTGCCTGGAACGTCCTCGCCAAGGGCACCCTCGGCGTCGCCGCCTCCGTCCTGCTCGCGGCCACCACGGAACTGCGCGCCCTGCTCCTCGGCCTGCAGCGCCTCAGACTGCCGCCGCTGCTCGTGCAGATCGCCTCCTTCATGATCCGCTACGGCGACGTCATCACCGACGAGATGCGCAGGATGCGGATCGCCCGCCAGTCGCGCGGCTTCGAGGCCCGCGGCATCCGGCACTGGGGGATCCTCGCCAAGTCCGCGGGCGCGCTGTTCATCCGCTCCTACGAGCGCGGCGAGCGGGTGCACCTGGCCATGGTCAGCCGCGGGTACGCCGGTTCGATGCCGGTGATCGACGAGGTGACCGCGTCCCGGGCGCAGTGGTCGTACGCCCTCGCCCTCCCCTTCGCCGCCCTCGTCGTCTGTCTGCTGGGATGGGTCCTGTGACTGCTCCGACCGCCGGACCGGATCCGGTGACCGCCGTACCGCCCTCGCTCGAGGTCTCGGGCCTCGCCTTCGCCTACCCCGACGGCCACCAGGCCCTGTTCGGCGTGGACTTCCGCGTCCCGCGCGGCGAGCGGGTCGCCCTGCTCGGCCCGAACGGCGCCGGCAAGACGACCCTCGTGCTGCACCTCAACGGCATCCTGACCGGCGGGGCGGGCACGGTGACGGTGGCGGGGCTGCCCGTCGGCAAGGAGCACATGGCCGAGATCCGGCGCAAGGTCGGCATCGTCTTCCAGGACCCGGACGACCAGCTGTTCATGCCGACCGTGCGGGAGGACGTGGCGTTCGGCCCCGCGGCGGCCGGGCTCAAGGGCCCGGAGCTGGAGCGGCGGGTGCGCACCGCGCTGGAGCGGGTGGGCATGGAGGACTTCGCCGACCGCCCGCCGCACCACCTCTCCTTCGGCCAGCGCCGCCGGGTGGCCGTGGCGACCGTCCTCGCCATGGAGCCGGAGATCCTGGTGCTGGACGAGCCGTCGTCCAACCTCGACCCGGCCTCCCGCCGGGAACTGGCCGAGATCCTGCGCACGTTGGACGTGACGGTCCTCATGGTCACGCACGACCTGCCGTACGCGCTGGAGTTGTGCCCGCGTTCGCTGGTGCTGAGCGATGGTGTGATCGTCGCGGACGGCCCGACCGGTGAACTGCTCGCCGACGACACCCTCATGCGCGCCCACCGGCTGGAGCTGCCGTTCGGCTTCGACCCGCGGTCGGTGACGGCGGGCGCGTGAGCCGTCCGTGCCCGGGCACAGGAATCGCGGACCGGGAGCGCGCGTTGCACCCCTGGTACAGGTCGGGCAGGAAGGACGGCGGACGTGGACGCGGACGCAGGCAGGGGCGCGGGCGTGGACGGCAGCGGCGGGGTCAGTGTGCACGGCACCGTCGCCGGGGGTTTCGAGCCGGTCAGGGAGGCGTTCGCCCGCAACTTCGCGGTGCTGGGCGAGCGGGGCGCGGCCGTGGCCGTGTACCGGGACGGGCACCGGGTCGTCGACCTGTGGGGCGGCGCCCGGGACATGGACGGGACGGCCGCGGGCGGTACGTCCACGCCGGCGCCGTGGGAACGCGGCACCGCGCAGATCGTGCGGTCCGCGACGAAGGGCGTGGCCGCCGCCGTCGTCCTGCTGCTGCACCAGCGCGGTGAGCTCGACCTGGACGCGCCGGTGGGCGCCTACTGGCCCGAGTACAAGACGGCGGGCAAGGAGCAGACCCTCGTGCGCGACCTCCTCGCGCACCGCGCGGGCGTGCCGGTGCTGGACCGGCCGCTGACGCCGGAGCAGGCCCTCGACCCGGTCCTCGGCGCGGAGGCGGTCGCGGCACAGGCACCGGCGTGGGAGCCGGGCACGGACCACGGCTACCACGCGCAGACGTTCAGCTGGCTGACGGACGGACTGGTCCGGCGGGTCACCGGCCGCACGATCGGCGAGTGGATCGAGCGCGAGATCGCCGGGCCGCTCGGGGCGGACCTGTGGGTCGGGCTGCCGGAGGGCGAGGCCCGGCGCGCGGGACGGGTGGGCCGGCTGGAGGCAGCCCCCACGGCCCCGGGCGGGCTGCGGACCCGGCCCAAGCGGTCCGTCGCGCAGGCGTACGCCGACCCGGAGTCGCTGACCCGGCGCGCGTTCGGCGCGATCAGCCCGCTGCCGGACGAGAACGACCCCGCCTACCGCGCGGCGGCCCTGCCCGCGTCCAACGGCATCGCCACCGCCGACGGCCTGGCCCGCTTCTACGCGTCCCTCATCGGTGACGTGGACGGCGGCAGGCGCCTGTTCACCCCACGGACCATGGAGCTGGCCCGCGCCGAGCAGGCGGCGGGCCCGGACCGGGTCCTGGTGGTCCACACCCGCTTCGGTCTGGGCTCCATGCTGCACGGCAGCGCGTCCCCGTTCCTCGGCGACGGCTCCTTCGGCCACCCGGGCCGGGGCGGCGCCCTCGGCTTCGCCGACCCGGAGTCGGGGATCGCCTTCGGCTACGTCACCAACGGCTTCCGCGCCGGCGTGACGGCGGACCCGAGGGCGCAGGCCCTGGTCCGGGCGGTACGGACCGCTCTCGCTTGATGAGCCGTCCGTCCGGGGCGGCGTCCCGCGCCGTCCCGGTGGGGACACCGCTCAGACGTGGATCGGGTGCGACGTGCGGCCCGAGGTCTGGTCGATCTCCGTGTGCGCCTTGGTCAGCAGCTCCATGGCGAGCTCGTTCAGGGCGCGCGCTCCCGCGATCTCCTCGCCGACCCGCGGCTGATTGCTGTCCGTGCTGTGACGGCTTGCGCGCCCGTGCGAGCGTATCTCCCTCCCGTCCGGCAGACGCAGGAGGGCCACCGCCCGCGTGTGCTGCTCGTCCTCCTCGAACTCCATCTCGACATGCCATCCCACAGCGGCGTGCATCATGACGATCACCTCCGGAACACCTGTTTCCAGGGTGCCCCTCCCGCGGCGTCGGCGCACCCACGCGGGACGGTGCGCCCGGCCGGTGCGGCCGCCTGCGCACGGGTCCCGGAAGCGCAGGGCGGGCCGGAAGCGCGCCCTGCGTCAACTCGTGTGCAGCATCAGCCCGATGCCGACGACGAGCAGCCCGGCGGCCACGATCCTCGGTGCCCCGAACCGCTCCTTGAAGAACACCGCTCCGATCGCCGCGCCCACGATGATCGACGACTCCCGCAGCGCCGCGACCGGCGCCAGGTCGGCCTTCGTCTGCGCCCACAGCACCAGCGCGTACGCCAGCACGGACAGCGCGGCCCCCAGCAGCCCCAGCGCGGCGAAGGGCCGCAGGACGGCGGCCGTCTCACCGCGTCGGCGCAGGACGGCGTACGCCGGGACCGCCGCCCCCTGGATCGCCATCAGCCAGGCGATGTAGCCGACGGACGTGCCCGAGGCGCGCACCCCGAGCCCGTCGACGACCGTGTACGCCGCGATGGCCAGCCCGGTGGCCACGGCCGCCCCGATCGCCGCCCACGGGGGCCGGCGCCCGCGCAGCCCCCACAGAGCCACGCCGCTCAGTCCGGCGCAGGACAGTGCGATGCCCGCGGCCGCCCAGCCGTCGGGCACCTCGTGCGCGAAGACGGCCGCGAGCGCGGTGACGACCAGCGGCGCGGTGCCGCGCGCGAGGGGGTAGGCCTGCCCGAAGTCGCCCAGCCGGAACGACGTCATCAGCAGCGCGTAGTACACGATGTGGATGGCCGCCGAGACGAGCAGGAACGGCCAGGCGGCGGCCGCCGGAACGGCCGCGAACGGCGCGATGGCCAGCCCGATCAGCAGCCCGCCGCCCGTGATCAGGGTGAAGCCGACGAGTTTGTCAGTGATCCGGTGGGCGATGGCGTTCCAGCCGGCGTGGGTGACCGCGGCCAGCAGCACGGCCGCGGCGACGACCGGCGTCACGAGAGGCGCTCGCGCACGTCCACCAGGGTGCCGCCGGCCACGGCGACGAGCGGCTTCGGCTCGATGAACGTCATGCCCGGCACCCTAAGGGCTGTCCCGGCGCGTCACGACACCCGCCCCACGTCCCCCGACGCGCGGGGAGGCCGGTGCGGGTGCGCCGACCTCACGGCACCCTCACCGGCCTCCCCGCGTCTGCTCAGCCGTGCCGGCTCAGGCCCGCACCAGCTCCTGGTCGCCGTCCCGGGCCGGCCCGGTGCGCAGGCCCTCGCCCTCCACGTCCACGTCGGGCAGGGCGCGGTCCAGCCACCGCGGCAGCCACCAGGCCCGCTTGCCCAGCAGCGCGAGCACGGCCGGGACGAGCGCCATCCGCACGACGAAGGCGTCGAAGAACACCGCGATCGCGAGGCCGAACCCGATCATCTTCACCATGGACTCGCTGGAGCCGATGAAGCCGGAGAAGACGGCGATCATGATGACGGCGGCCGCCGTGACGACCCGCGCGCCGTGGCGGAAACCGGTCACGACCGCCTGGGCCGGCTTCTCCCCGTGGACGTACGCCTCCCGCATCCGCGTCACGAGGAACACCTCGTAGTCCATGGCGAGTCCGAAGACGACGCCCACCATGAAGATCGGCATCATCGACATGACCGGGCCGGTCTGCTCGACGCCCAGGAGGCCGGACAGCCAGCCCCACTGGAAGACCGCGACCACCGCGCCGAGCGCCGCCATCACCGACAGCAGGAAGCCGAGCGCCGCCTTCAGCGGCACCAGCACCGACCGGAAGACCGCGATCAGCAGCAGGAACGCCAGGCCCACCACCAGCGCGAGGTAGGGGAAGAGCGCGTCGTTCAGCTTCTGCGAGACGTCGATGTTCATCGCCGTGGAGCCGGTGACCAGAACCTTCGCGCCCGTCTCGGCCGTGATGCCCCGGCCCGCGCCGCGGATGGAGTGCACCAGGTCCTCGGTCGTCGCCGACGACGGCTCGGAGCCGGGGACGACGGTGATCACCGCGGTGTCGCCGGCCTTGTTGTAGGTCGCGGGCGTCACCGTGACCACGTCCTTGAGGTCCTTGACGTGGTCGGCGACCGTCGTGACCGCGCCCTTCGGGTCGTCGCTCGTCTTCGCGTCGACGACCAGCATCAGCGGGCCGTTGGAGCCGGGCCCGAAGCCCTTGGAGAGCAGGTCGTAGGCCCGGCGCTGGGTGGTGGACACCGGCTGGGAGCCGTCGTCGGGCAGACCCAGCTCCAGCGAGGACGCGGGCAGGGCCGCGGCGCCCAGTGCGACGACGCCGAGCACCAGCACCGCGACCGGGCGGCGCACGACGAAACTGGCCCAGCGCGCGCCCATGTTCGGCCGGCCGGCCCTCCCCGGCGTCCGGTTCCCGCCGAGCAGGCGGCTCTTGTCACCGGCGGGCCTCACCCTGCGCCCCGCGTAGCCCAGCAGCGCCGGGATCATCGTCAGGGCGATCAGGACCGCGACGACGACGGTGCCGGCCGCCGCGAGACCCATCTTGGTCAGCATCGGGATGTTCACGACCGACAGGCCCACCAGGGCGATGACGACCGTGAGGCCGGCGAAGACCACCGCCGAGCCGGCGGTGCCGGCGGCGCGTCCGGCCGCCTCCTCGCGGTCGCGGCCGTCGGTCAGTTCGGCGCGGTAGCGGGAGACGAGGAACAGCGCGTAGTCGATGCCGACCGCGAGGCCGATCATCGTCGCGAGCGTGGACGTCGTGGAGCCGAGGTCCAGGGCGCCGGCCAGGGCCGTGATGGTGGAGACACCGATGCCCACGCCGACCAGCGCGGTCAGCAGCGGCAGCCCGGCCGCTACCAGCGAGCCGAAGGTGACGACGAGGACGACGGCGGCAACGGCGATGCCGACGACCTCGGTGGCTCCCGTCTCGGGCACCGCGCTGAGCGCGTCACCGCCGATCTCGACGGTCAGCCCCGCGTCGCGCGCGTCCTGCGCGGCCCGCCGCAGCGCGTCCTTGGCGGAGTCCTCCAGCTCCATGCCGGAGACCTCGTACTTCACCTGGGAGTACGCGATGGTGCCGTCCCGGCTCACGGCGCGCGCGGTGAACGGGTCGGCGGCGGAGACGACTTCGGAGCCGTCCGCCAGCTCCTCGACGGTCCTGCGGACGGTCGCCCTGTGCGCCGCGTCGGTGATCTTCTCGCCCTCCGGCGCCGCGAAGACGACCCGCGCGGTCGCCCCGTCGGCGTTCATACCGGGGAAGCGCTGGTCCAGCAGGTCGAAGGCGCGCTGCGCCTCGGTGCCGGGGATGGAGAAGGAGGACGCGCCCGCAGTGGGCGCGGAGGCGGCGCCCACGCCGGCGAGCGTGAGCAGTGCCACCCATATCAGGACGACGAAGTGCCGCCGCCGGAAGGCGAGTCGGCCGGTCTTGTACAGGAACGTGGCCACAGTGGGCGTACTCCCGGTCAGGTCGTTGGGGTTCTTCTGGGCAGGGGTGGTCAGCCCGGCGACGTGAGCGGTGACGACAGGGCCTGGGGACGTGTCAGGGGGGTGTGTCTCGGGTGGTGCGGGTCAGGTGGTGCGGACGCCGAGGGCGGGGAGGACGACGGCGTCGATGTACGAACGCAGGAACGCCTGGGTCGGCGGCTGGTCGTCGATGATCGCGCGGGTGGCGAACGCACCGATCATCATGTGCACCACGTACCGCAGTGCGGGGTTGTCGGCGCGGACCTCGCCGCGG
This sequence comes from Streptomyces sp. NPDC003697, assembly GCF_053587115.1. Classification (NCBI taxonomy): domain Bacteria; kingdom Bacillati; phylum Actinomycetota; class Actinomycetes; order Kitasatosporales; family Streptomycetaceae; genus Streptomyces; species Streptomyces sp. NPDC003697. The sequence continues at coordinate 32,252 of NZ_JBSFNN010000018.1, read as the reverse complement.
TCGACGGCCCGCTGCAGCACGCGCCGGAACTCCGCGGTCTCCGGCTCGATCAGCTGCTCCCGGAAGGCTTTGAGCAGGTCCGGGTTGGTGTGGGTCGCCATGGCCAGACCGCGCATCAGCGCGCTGTTCTGCTCCATGCCGCAGTCGTCCTCGCGGGTCACGAGGGCGTGCAGGTCGCCCCGCAGCGACCCCGTGTCGACGTCGGCGATGCTGCCCGGCTTGCTGTGCCGGATCGCGGTCGCCACCAGCTCGGCCTTGCCGCCCCACTGGCGGTAGAGCGTGGCCTTGCTGGACCGGGTGCGCGCGGCTACGGCGTCCATGGTCAGGGCGTCGTAGCCGACTTCGCGGAGCAGGTCGAGCACGGTCGCGTACAGCTCGGCCTCACGCTCGGGCGTGATGCGGCTGCGGCGTGCCGGTGCGGGCGCCGGCTCGGCCGATGCCGCGGCCCCGGATGCCTCCGCCATGTCCTCGCCTCCCCGCTGCCCGTCCGGCGCCGGAGGGGCCCCGCACGGGACTGTCTTGTCACACCACGAATCTAGCGCACCCACTTAACGAAACGAAACGGTTTCGTACGTGTGCTGGGTCACGTCCGTCGGTTTCCCATAAGTTGCTCCGTCCTGGCAGGGGGAAAAGCATGGGTGGGTGAGCTATCTGCGTCTGCCGCACCTCAACGGCGATCTGCTGTGCTTCGTGGTCGAGGACGACCTCTGGCTGGCGCGGCTCGACGGGTCGGAGGACCGCGCCTGGCGGCTCACCGTGGACCGCACCAAGGCCGGCCACCCCCGCTTCTCCCCCGACGGCCGCCACATCGCGTACACGAGCTGGCGGAGCCTGGCGCCCGAGATCCACCTCGTCGCGGTGGACGGCGGACCGGCCCGGCAGCTGACCTACTGGGGCAGCGCCGACACCCGGGTGTGCGGCTGGAGCCCGCCCGGCGAGCACGGCGACGCCAACATCCTCGCCGTGACCTCCCACGGCGAGCCCTTCTCCCACGTCACCCGGTCCTACAAGATCTGCCCGAACGGTGCCCCCGGCCGCGAACTGCCCTGGGGCCCGGTCTCCGACATCCAGGTGGCCGACTTCGACGGCGAGCGCAGGACCCTGCTGCTGACCGGCACCCCGCCGCACGAACCGGCGAGCTGGAAGCGGTACCGCGGCGGCGCCACGGGCCGGCTGTGGCTGCACGGGCAGCGGCTGCTGGCCGGCCTCGGCGGCCATCTGCACTCGCCGATGTTCGTGGGCGGCCGCATCGCCTTCCTCTCCGACCACGAGGGCGTCGGCAACCTGTACTCCTGCGCCCACGACGGCTCCGACCTGCGCCGCCACACCGACCACGACGCCTTCTACGCCCGGCACGCCGCCAGCGACGGCACCCGTGTCGTCTACCAGTGCGCGGGCGACCTGTGGATCGTCGACGACCTGTCCCCGGACTCCGTCCCACGCCGGCTGAACGTGCGACCGAGCGGACCGCTCGCGGGCCGCCGCCCCTACCAGGTACCGGCCGCCCAGCACGTCGACGGCATCTCCGTCGACGAGACCGGCCGGGCCAGCGCGGTCGTCGTCCGCGGCTCCCTGTACTGGCTGACCCACCGCGACGGCCCCGCGCGCACCCTCGTCGAGACCCCGGGCGTGCGCGTCCGGCTGCCGGAGATGCTCGGTGCGAGCGGGCGGGTCGCCTACGTGACGGACGCCGACGGCGAGGACGCCGTCGAGGTCACCTACCTGCCGCGCGCCACCGGCGACGGCGAACGGCGCCGGCTGGCCTCCGGCGCCCTCGGCCGCGTCCTGGAGACGGCTTCGGACCCCGCGGGTGAACGGCTCGCGCTCGCCGCCCACGACGGACGGCTGCTCCTGCTGGACGTGACGCGGGAGCAGGGCGGTCCCGGCGGGGAGGTCACCGAACTGGTCCGCTCCGTCAACGGCCCGGTGCGCGACCTCGCGTTCTCACCGGACGGCGCGTGGCTGACCTGGTCGCACCCCGGCATCGGCCGCTCCCTGCGGCAGATCAGGATGGCCCGCATCAAGGACCGCCTCGTCGTCGACGTCACCAACGGCCGCTTCGAGGACGAGAACCCGGTCTTCACCCGGGACGGCCGGTACCTGGTCTTCCTCTCCTGGCGCGGCTTCGACCCCGTGTACGACGTGCACACCGGTGACCTGTCCTTCCCCCTCGGCTGCCGCCCGTACCTGGTCCCGCTGTCGTCGGCGACCCCCTCCCCGTTCGCCCTGAACCCCGAGGGACGGCCGGCCGCGGGCGGCCTGGACCCCGCCGACGGCGAGACCGACGAGAGCGGCGCGGTGACCGTCGAGGTCGAGGGCCTGGCGAACCGGGTGACCCCCTTCCCGGTCAGCGCCTCCAAGTACTCGGCGCTGCACCCGGTGGCGGGCGGCGGCCTGGTCTGGCTGCGCTGGCCGATCTCCGGCGCGCTGGGCGAGACGTTCGCCAACCCCGACGACCCCACCGAGCGCCCCACCCTGGAGCACTTCAACCTCGCCAAGGCGAAGAAGACCGAACTGGTCGGCCACCTCGACTGGTTCGCCGTCAGCGGCGACGGCACCCGGCTGGTCGTCGTCGACGAGGCCGAACTGCGCGCGATGCCCGCCACCGAGGACGGCGACGCCGCCACCATCACCTGGATCGACCTGCGCCGCATCCTGCACGTGGTCGACCCGGCCGCCGAGTGGCGCCAGTCCTACGAGGAGGCCGGGCGGCTGACCCGGGCCTACTTCTGGGACCCGGGGATGTGCGGCATCGACTGGGACGCGGTGCTGGCCCAGTACCGTCCCCTGGTCGAACGGGTCGCCTCCCCCGACGAGTTCGCGGACCTGCTGCGCGAGGTCCTCGGCGAACTGGGCACCTCCCACGCGTACGTCGCCGCCGCGCGCCGCAACGAGGGGCCGCCGCACTACCAGCGCCCCCAGGGCCTGCTGGGCGTCAACTTCGCCCGCCGGGAGAACGGCTGGATCGTCCGGCGCATCCTGCCCGGCGACTCCTCCGACTCCAGGGCCCGTTCACCGCTCGCGGGCACCGGCATCCGCGAGGGGGCGGTCCTCACCCACGTGGACGGCCGTCCGGTGGACCCGGTGACGGGTCCGTACCCGCTGCTCGCCGGCTCGGGCGGTACGACGGTGGAGCTGACGTTCTCCCCCGCCGGGGGCGCCGGCCCCCCGCGCCGGGTCGCCGTCGTCCCCCTGACCGACGAGCGGCCGCTGCGCTACCAGGACTGGGTGGCCAAACGCCGGGAGGTCGTCCGGGAACTCAGCGGCGGCCGCTGCGGCTACCTGCACATCCCCGACATGGGCGGCTCGGGCTGGGCGCAGTTCAACCGGGACCTGCGCATGGAGGTGTCGCGTCCCGCGCTCATCGTCGACGTGCGCGGCAACGCCGGCGGCCACATCAGCGAACTGGTGGTCGAGAAGCTGTCCCGCACCATCATCGGCTGGGACCTGACCCGCAACGCCCAGCCGGTGTCGTACCCCTCCAACGCCCCCCGGGGCCCGTTGGTGGCCCTTGCCGACGAGGCGACCGCCTCCGACGGCGACATGATCACGGCGGCCTTCAAGCTGCTGAAGCTCGGGCCTGTCGTCGGGCAGCGCACCTGGGGCGGCGTGGTCGGCATGACCGGCCGGCACCGCCTCGGCGACGGCACGGTGATCACGGTGCCGATGAACGCGGCCTGGTTCGAAGCCTACGGATGGTCCGTGGAGAACCACGGCGTCGACCCCGACCTGGAGTCCCTGCGCACCCCGCTGGACTGGGCGGAGGGCCGCCATGCGCAGCTCGACGACGCGGTGGGACTGGCCCTGGAACTCCTGGAGACCAACCCCCCGGCCACCCCACCCGACTACCGGGACGTGCCCGACCGGTCCCGCCCGGTCCTGCCCCCGCGCCCGGCGCCGGGGCGGCCGTGACGGGCCCGCCGGGTCGTCCGTAGTGCCCACGGGGCTCCTCCGAAGAACCGCGCCGGACGGACGGCTTCGCCCTTACGGGACCAGGTCACCACCTTGGGCGGGCAACTCCTCCACGTAGCGCTTCGCCATGGCGAGCGAGACATACGGGTGTCCGTCGCGGACCGCCTTGACGGCCGCCACGTCTCCCCGTTCCCTGCGGACTCCCTGAACGCGTTCCGCGTCGACCTGGTTCCGGAATCCCTCGAAGGAGCCGTACCGGTCCCGGAACGCCTTCTGTCGCTTCTTCGAGGCGCGGTCACCGGCGACGCCGGCAGTGATGACGACGCCCACCGCGATGGCACCCGCGATTCCCTCGATCACGGCCCTCCCCCAATGATCGTCCGATCGTGCTGTGCGGCCCGCGCTTCACCCGTCCGTGGACCGCGACATGCCGCGGGCTGATCGCGGCGCACCGCCGTAGGGCCGGCGGGCGCACGGAGAACGCGGGGTACCCAGGGGGTACCCCGCGTTCCAGGGATCGAACCGAGCGCGGCTGCGACTCAGGCGTCGAAGTCCGCGTCGAACCGGTCCTGCGTCTCGTCCCGCGAGCCGTCCGTGCCCTGGCGGTCACGGTCGCGCTGCTGGGACGTACGCTCACGCGGCTGACCCGCGTGCTGCCCGGCCTTCTCGCGGGCCTGGCCGGCCTTCTCGCGCGTCTGGCCGGCCTTCTCCCGGCCCTGCTGCTGCCGCTGCTCGGCCTGGTCCTGGTACTTGTCCTTCATGCCCATGTGGGTTCACTCCCAAGGTGGGTGAGGGGATCGGGCACGACCAGATTCACACGGGCGGTGACTCGGCGCATGTCGATCAGTTACGCAGCGTAGTGCGCTCCTGCTCGTCGGCCTCCCCGCCGGCTCCGACGAGCCCCGTGCGCATGCCCGTCAGCCGGTTCGCGAACCGCCGCATCTCGCGCTGCCCCACCGTCCCGATGAGGCCCGGGAGATACCCCCGCACACCCTGCATCCCGCGCAGCCACCACTGCCCGTACACATGGCTCGACCGCCGCTCGATCCCGGCCACGATCCGGTCCACCGCCGGGCCCAGCGGGTAGGTCTTGTTGGACGGCCACGGCAGCCGCTGCCGCAACTCCCGCATCACGTCGTCCTGGTCGGCCCCGCGCACCATGTCGGTGTCGGTCCACGACAGGTAGGCGACCCCCACCCGCACGCCCTGGTGGCCGACTTCGGCACGCAGGCTGTGCGCGTACGCCTCCACGCCCGACTTGGACGCGCAGTACGCCGTCATCATCGGCGCCGGGGTGATCGCGGCGAGGGAGGCGATCTGCAGCAGGTAGCCCCGGCTCCTGGTCAGCGCCGGCAGGAACGCCCGGCCGGTCACCGCCGACCCGATCAGGTTGACCTCGATCACTCGCCGCCAGGACCCTGGGTCGGACGCGGCGAACGGACCACCCGTCGCCACACCGGCGTTGGCGACCACGATGTCGACCTTCCCGAACCGCTCCTCGACCTCCGCCGCGACCCGGCTCATCGCCTCGTGGTCGGTGACGTCGGCGTGCCAGTGGTCGGCCTCGCCGTGCAGCCGCCGCTGGACGTCCTTGAGCGCCTCCGGCTCCAGCCCGACCAGCGCGATCCTCGCGCCGCGCGCGGACAGTTTGCGGGCGAGCAGTTCGCCGACTCCCCGCGCGGCCCCCGTGACGACCGCGACCCGCCCTTCCAGCCCCGTCCTGTTCATGCGCCCTCCTCGATCCGTACGCCGTCCGTGCTCTTCGGTGCCGTGGCCACGTACGCGGCGGCCAGTTCGCGGATCTTCCCGGTGACCGTCCCGGGCGCCTCCACCGGCGTCATGTGGCCGACCCCGGGCAGCTCGGTGAGGCCGAGGCAGTCCGGGAGCGCGGCGGCCAGCGCCCGCGCGTGCACGGGCGGGGTCAGCCGGTCGGCCGTGCCCACGATCACCGCCGTGGGCACCCGCAGTTCCGGTACGCCGTGGTCGAGGTCGAGCAGGTGCAGCACCCGCGACCAGGCGTGCCGCACCCGGCGCGGGCAGGCGTGCACGATCCGCGCGCAGGCCTCGACCATGTGGGACGCGGAACCGGGGCCCATCGTGCCGTACTTGAGGATCCGCAGGGCGAGCGGCGTGACCGGTCCGAGCGGGGCCGGCGAGCCGAGGATGTGCCCGGTCAGCCAGGTCCGCAGCCGCCCGGCCCGGATCGGCACGACGGTCGACTCGGCGACCAGGCGCGAAGTGCCCGTGCTGCACAGCAGTACGGCCGCCGCGTGTTCCCGGAAGGCGGGCCGCGCGGCCGCGGCCAGCACGGTCATGCCGCCCATGGAGTGACCGGCGATCACGGCCTTCTCGCCGGGGGCGAGCGTGGCCTTCAGCACCGCCTCCAGGTCGTCGGCGAGCGCTTCGGTGCTGCACGCGGGGCTCGCGGGGCTGCGTCCGTGGCCGCGCTGGTCGTAGGCGATGACGCGGTGGTCGGCGGCCAGTTCCCGGATCTGCGCCGCCCAGAAGGCGGTCGAGCAGGTCCAGCCGTGCGCGAGGACGACGGCCGGGGCGGCGGAATCGTCGACGGGGCCGTGCACCTCGACGTGCAGCCGGGCGCCGTCGGCGGAGACGGCGGTCAGTTCACGGGCGGCGGCGGGGGGCGCGTACGGCCCGGAGGTCACGTGGGCCGCCACGAGGCGGGCGGCGCCGCCGGCCCGGGGGGAGGCGGTGCGGCTCACGCGTCCACCTCCACGGGCGCCTGCGCCCCGGTCGTCCCGGAGCCGGCCCGCGGGGCCCGCAGGATCTCGTACTCGGCGAGGTCCACCCGCCGGGTCGCCCGCCTGAACTCCGTGGTCGTACCGGGCCAGATGGTGGTGTTGCGGCCGCTCGCGTCCAGGTACCAGCTGGTGCAGCCGCCGGTGTTCCACACGGTGCGCCGCATGCGCTCCTGCACCGAGCGGTTCCAGGCGTGCACGGCGCTGGGACGGGCGTCGAGGGCGGCGCGGCCGCCCAGGACGTGCAACTGCCGCAGGTAGTCGGCCATGTAGTTCAGCTGGGACTCGATCATCAGGATCATCGAGGAGTTGCCGAGACCGGTGTTGGGCCCGATGATCGTCATCCAGTTCGGGAACCCGGCCGCGGCGGCGCCCCGCAGCGCCTCCATCCCGCCCTTCCAGGTCTCCGCCAGGGTCCGGCCGTCCGCGCCGACAACCCGCTCGGCGATCGGCATGTCGGTGACGTGGAAGCCGGTCCCGAAGATGATCGCGTCGACCTCGGCCTCGCTGCCGTCGGCGCCGACGACGGTCGAGCCGCGCACCTCGCTGAGCCCGCTCGCGACCACGTCCACGTTGGGCTGGGCGAGGGCGGGATAGTAGGTGTTCGACAGCAGGATCCGCTTGCAGCCGATGCGGTAGTCAGGGGTCAGCTTGGCGCGCAGCGCCGGGTCCTTGACGGCGCGGGCCATGTTGCGCTTGGCCAGCTCCTCGACGAGGCCCAGTTGGCCCGGGTGCTTGGTGAACGCCTGGACCTGCGCCTCGCGGATGCCCCACAGCAGTCCGCGGCGCAGCTGCGAGGTGAACGGCAGCGCGCGGTGCAGTGCGCGCTCCAGTCCGGTGATGGCGCGGTCGACGCGGGGCATCACCCACGGCGGGGTGCGCTGGAAGAGCGTCAGTCGCGCCACGTCGGGCTGGACCGACGGCACGATCTGGATGGCGGAGGCGCCGGTGCCGACCATGGCGACCCGCTTGCCGCGCAGGTCGTAGTCGTGGTCCCAGCGGGCGGAGTGGAACACCTTCCCGGGGAAGGAGTCCAGACCCGGGATGTCCGGGATCCTCGGGTCGGACAGCGGCCCGGTGGCGGAGACGACGACGTCGGCGGACAGCTTCCCGGCGGCCGTCTCGATGTCCCAGCGCAGCTTCTCGGCGTCCCAGGTCATCTTCTCGACCTCGGCGTGGAAGCGGATGTGCGGGCGGAGCCGGTAGACGTCCGTGACGTGCTCCAGGTAGGCGCGGATGTGCTCCTGCCCGGAGAAGGTGCGCGGCCAGTCGGGGTTGGGCGCGAACGAGAACGAGTACAGGTGGGACGGCACGTCGCAGGCGCATCCCGGATAGCTGTTGTCGCGCCAGGTGCCCCCCACGCTGCCGGCCCGTTCCAGAACGACGAAGTCGGTGATCCCTTCGCGGCGCAGCCGCACGGCCGCCCCGAGCCCGCCGAACCCGGACCCGATCACCGCCACCCGTACATGCTCGTGCTCGGCCATCCCGGTGCCCCTCCATGCCTTGCGTAGCAGCTCAGTCGGCGGGTCCGCGGACCCGCCGACTCTGCCAGTGAACACTGGCGCAATGGGGAGCGTAGAGGAGGTGCGTACCGATGGGTAGGGGTCTGCACAAGGAAGTTACCGGCGGTACACCATAGGCTTCCCCTGTGGCAGCAGACGGTGGACGACGCGAGTACCGCATGGAGGAGCTGGCCCGGCTGGCCGGCATCACGGTGCGCACCCTGCGCTTCTACCGCGAGCGCAAGCTGATCCCGCCGCCCCGCCGCGAGGGCCGCATCGCCTGGTACGACGACCACCATCTGGCGCGGCTGCGCACCATCTCCGCACTGCTGGAACGCGGTCACACCCTGAACGGCATCGCCGAACTGGCGGAGGCCTTCGACCACGGCCGCGACGTGGGCGACCTGCTCGGCATCGGCGCCCCCACCGAGGAGACCCCGGTCCGGCTGACCCCCGAGGAACTCGCCGACCACTTCGCCGGCGAGGTCACCGCCGAGAACCTGGCCGCCGCCATGGACCTCGGCTACCTCGGCACCGACGGCGACCAGATCGTCCACGTCAGCCGCCGCCTGCTGGACGTCTCCGCCGCACTGGTCAAGGAGGGCATCCCCCTCGCCGAGGTACTGGACGCCGGCCGGCGGGTCCGCGAACACGCCGAGGCCCTGGCCGAGTTGTTCTCGGACCTCGTCGGGCGCCACGCCCCGGAGCAGGCGATCGAGCGGATGCGGCCCCTGGCGAAGAGCGTGGTGGAGGCGGAACTGTCCCTGGCCCTGGACCGCCACCTGCGCAAGCAGTCCCGGCCGCATCGCCCGGCGCCTCCCACCCGGGCGGCGGAACGACAGCACCGGCGCCCGTAGGCCGGGCGGCCCGCCGCGCGAACACCCCGACCGGCACGACCACGCCGCCCACGCGGGCGCCTGCCGGCTGCGGCCTGCCGTCCGCCGTCCGCCGTTGTGCGGCCTGCCGTGTGCGGCCGCCTGCCGCCTGCCGTCCGCCGCCTGCGGCTCTAGAGGTCGTAGACGATCGTCACCGGAGCGTGGTCCGACCACCGCTCCGCGTGGGTGGCCGCCCGCTCCACGAACCCCTTGACCGCCCTGGCGGCCAGACCGGGCGTCGCGACGTGGTAGTCGATCCTCCACCCCGTGTCGTTGTCGAAGGCCCGCCCCCGGTACGACCACCACGTGTACGGACCCTCGACGTCCGGGTGCAGGGCGCGGATCACGTCGACGTAGCCGCCGGCCGTCGGGGACAGGACCGTGCCCAGCCACTCCCGTTCCTCCGGCAGGAAGCCGGAGTTCTTGGTGTTGCCGCGCCAGTTCCGCAGGTCCGCCTGCCGGTGGGCGATGTTCCAGTCGCCGCAGACGAGCACCTCGCGCCCGTCGGCGGCCGCCCGCTCGCGCAGCTCCTTGAGGTAGGCGAGGAACTCGCCCATGAACCGGGCCTTCTCGTCCTGCCGCGCGGTGCCGGCCTCGCCGGAGGGCAGGTACAGGCTCGCCACCGTGACACCCGGCAGGTCGGCCTCGACGTACCGCCCGCTGCCGTCGAACTCGGACGACCCGAAGCCGACCCGGACCCGGTCCGGTTCGCGGCGGGTGTAGAGGGAGACCCCCGCGCGCCCCTTCGCGGCGGCCGGGGCGTGCACGACGTGCCAGCCGTCGGGCGTGCGCACGGGCTCGGGCAGCTGGTGCGGCTCGGCGCGCACCTCCTGCAGGCACAGCACGTCGGCGGCGGTGTCCGCGAGCCACTCCACGAAGCCCTTCTTCGCGGCGGCCCGCAGCCCGTTCACATTGGCGGAGGTCACGGTCAGCACAACACTCTCCTAGACCTCGGTCGGCATGGCGCGTAGGACAGGCACCTTGTCCGAGGTCACAGTCAGCACCCGGGAACCCTACCGGCACACTGGAGGGGTCTCCCGCGAGACCTCCGACCCCGTCGCCTACGCATGGACACACGGTTCGTCACATGGAATTCCGCCCCGTTCCCTTCGACCACCCCGACGCGATCAAGCTGAACGACCAGGTGCAGGAGGAATACCACCTGCGCTACGGCGACGGCGGTGACGCCACCCCCCTGGACCCGGCGGACTTCGCACCGCCGAACGGCGTGTACCTGATCGCGTACGACGTCGACGGCACACCCGTCGCCACCGGCGGCTGGCGCACCCAGGACAAGAACGGCGAGGGCAACGAGGACGGTGACGCCGAGCTGAAGCGGATGTACGTGGTCGAGGACATGCGCGGGCGCGGCCTGGCCCGGCGCATGCTCGCCGCGCTGGAGGAGGACGCCCGCGCGGCCGGCCGGCTCCGTATGGTCCTGGAGACCGGCGACCAGCAGCCGGAGGCCATCGCCCTGTACACCTCCAGCGGCTACGCACCGTGCGCCAAGTTCGGCTACTACCGGGAGTACGAGTCGAGCATGTGCTTCGCCAAGCCACTGCGCTGACCCACCGCCCCGGGCCCGCCACCGCCGACACCCACCCGCGCGGCCTCGCCGGAGGCGGCCCCGGGCCGGTGACGGCGAAGCGGCGTTGCGGCCGTGGGCAGCCACTCGCGACGCCTGACCGGTCCGCCGCTTCCACGCCCCTCTGGGAACGCCGGGACTGCTCCCGCACCGCAGAGCGGGGGGACCTGGTGTCACCACCCGCTACGGTACGCGGCGCTTCGGCACAGCAAGATCACGGTGACACGGGCGGGGTGATCGCTGAGGTCTGCCAGGCACGTCAGTCGGCTGCTTGGGTCTGGCGACGGTCGTTCGGGGGCACGGAGGTTGCTGTACTTCACTGCTGTGCGGCACCCAGGACGGTCCTGCCTGGACGGGGCAGCATGACGGCCGACGATGCGAGCATGAGCACATGGAATCGTGGACGGTCAAACACTTCTCCCAGGCCAACCCGGCGGGAATCGGGCAAGATGACGTGCCTGCGCTGCTCCGTAGAGTCGCAGACTCCATCGAAGGCCTTGGCTCGGTGGAGGTTCAAGATCTCGTCATGCATACGGAGATCACTGCGGACGGCGATTGGCCGAGTCTTACGGTCTACTTCCACGACGCCGAAGACTGATCCGGGCTGTACACGGACGCTTTGCACTTCGGCCGCTTCCTTATCAGGTCGATCACAAGGGGCTGAGGGCATCCACCGCACTGGCCCTTCATGAACCGCTCCGCCCGCGGCGGCGTCCGCCAGATCCGACTGCACGACACCCGGCACACCTGCGGCTCGCTGCTTGCTGCCCTAGACGTCCACCCTCGCGTCGCCATGCAGATCCTTCGGCACAGCAAGATCGCGGTGACCATGGAGGCGTACACGCACGCCCCGTCCGAGGCGACGCGCAGGGCGCTGCGGAAGCTGGGCAAGCATCTCGGGAAGCAAGATCCGAAGTGGTTGCTGTACTTCGCTGCTGTACGGCACGTCAAAGCCCCGGTCGGGAGATCCCTACTGGGGCTTTGAGCTGCGGTGGACCGTTCGCGGGTGGGTCTGACCTGCGCCGACGGAGACGTCGTACAGGCTCTCCCCATCGTCCGGAAGATCATTCCCCAGCTACTTGCATGGGGCATCCACAGGCGCCCACCTGCTTGCCGGCACGGTCCCGCCCAGGATCCGCAGCGCCCGCGGGTGCCCCCGGGAAGCGAGCGCCTTCACCACCTTGCCCACGGCGGTGTCGACGGCCTCGTGCTCCCAGGGCCGCAGGGGCACCCACCCCAAACGGACCAGGTGGGCGTCGGTGTCCGCGTCCCGCCGGACGTTGCCCTCCACCTTCTGCCGCCACCACTCCCCGTTGTGCACCGGCGCGTGCAGGTGCTGCGGGCAGGCGTGCCAGAAGCAGCCCTGCACGAACACCGCGGTCCGCCACTTCACGAACGTGACGTCCGCGCGCCGCCTGCGCATGCCGGGGATCGGCAAGTCCACCCGGTACCGGAAGCCCGACCCGTGCAGCGCCCGCCTCAGGGCCAGCTCGGGCGCGGTGTCCCGGCTGCGTTGCGCCAGCATCAGCCGCCGGGCGCTGGCGTCCCTGGGGGCCGGAATGTCCTTGCGGTGGGTTCGACGACTCACTGTTTTCAATCTTCCGGTGAGGTGGGGTAGTTGGGCTCACAGACAGGTGAAGCCCCTGGTAGATGGGTTTTCGACCAAGAAATCCGTCTCCACCAGAGGCTTCATGCGCTTGTCTACCCGTCCGGCGTGGACGTGTCCAGTTCTGCCCTGCGCTTCCTGTCCGCCAAGCTCCGTCAGCGCCGCCGGGAGCTCGGTACCCGCTGGCGGCGCCTGAGTGTCGGCCGGAAGGCCCTGCTCACGCTCGCCCATCTCCGCAACGGCCACCCGTATGCTCAGCTCGTGGCCGGGTTCGGCATTGGGACCACGACCGCGTACCGGTACATCACCGAGGCCGTCGAGGTCCTGGCCGCCCTCGCGCGGACCCTTGCAGAGGCGGTCCGGACAGCATCGTCGAAGGCGTTCGTGCTGCTGGACGGGGCCCTGCTGCCGATCGACCGGATCGCCGCGGACCGGCCCTACTACTCGGGGAAGCACAAGAGGCACGGGATGAACGTGCAGGTCCTCGCCGATCCCTTCGGCCGGCTGTTGTGGGCGTCACCAGCCTTGCCCGGCGCCGTCCACGACGTCCGCGCGGCTCGCGAACACGGCATCGTCGAGGCCCTCGCCGGGGCCGGCATCACGTGCTGGGCCGACAAGGGCCACCGGGGTGCCGGCGGCACGCTCCGCACCCCGTGCTGGGGGCGGTGGGAGCCCCTTTCCACTGGTCAGCAGGCGGTGAACCGGTCTCACACGAAGATCCGCGCCCTCGTCGAGCAGGCCATGGCCACCCTCAAGTCTTGGCGGCTCCTTCGCAAGCTCCGGCGCTCGACCACCCGGATCACCTGTCTCGTCCAGCCGTCCTCACCCTGCATTTGGCCAGCTCAGACCGATGATGAAAAAGCCTCAGTGTCCTGACGTCGACTCACTGAGAGCGCCCATTGACTCAGGAGTCGCTGTCCGTGCCTCCTGACATGATCCTCAGACATCGCCGGTGTAAACGAGACGGAGGCAAGCTCTCAGCCAGTCCAGCAGCGATTACCCCACGCCATGCTTGCCCTCAACAGGTTTTCGAAACTACCCCGCTGTGAAAACTTCAGTGGTACAAGTGGGAGCGACGTTCGCCTCTATCGTCGGGGGAAGGGTGGGCAGCGGGGTGGGATTGGCATCCGCGGCTCAACAGGAAGCAGCCGAAAGGGCTCTGCAGCTCTGGGCACCCAAGGCCAAGCGGCTCTACATCCCCATGCCGCAAGGCCGGTCAGGGGCCGGAGTCGTCGGTATCGACCTCAGCGGTGACACGGGTGGCCTGGGTTCGGGAGTCTACGTCCTGCGGGTCGGCCCGGACGACGACAGGCAGACCCAGCCCACCGAACTGGCTGCTCATGACGAGCTACGCCGCGTAAACCCTGCCTTCGCCGACGCTCACATCCCTCGCTTGCTGAAAATCTATGCCATGGGCGAAGGCGCCGACCGTCTGGTGGTCACCTTGTACGAGATGGCCGGCGGCGGCTTGCACCAGTACGTATCGCCCCGCACCCGTTCCACAGGCCTCAGACTCACCGCGCGTCATCTCTCCCAGGAACTGCTAACCGCTTGGTCCAACCCAAGCGACATTAGGGTGCTTACCCCGTACGACCTGCTGGTCGATCTAGTGGGCCGCGACCAAGCCACTGAGTGCCTCGACAGCGCTGAGGTGTTCTTCCCCGACGGCCGTACGGTTGTGCATAGCAGCGGCCACGCCTTCCTCGACCCCCGTGAGATCTTTGGTCCAGACAAGTCCGGCGGACGGGCCCACATCATGCACGGTCAGTGCCATGGTGACCTCAATACAGGGAACCTACTCGTCCCGGTCGACGAGCGGGCTGACACCGATACCGGCTACTGGATCGTCGATCCCGCCCGGGCGCGATCCGGAGCTGTCGGTTTTGACCTCGCCTATCTTGAGGTTAGTGTCCTGGTCAACCTCATCCCGGAGATGCGCGAAAGCGTTCTCGCGCGCTGCCTAGACAGCGTCGAGGACGCCACGCCCCGGTCGGTTCCAGACGACACCGATTGGCTGATGGGTTTCCTGCAGAAGTCGCGCCAGGGTATCCAGGGGTGGATCGCCGAGCAGCCAGGCCGGGTAGACCAGCTCAACTACCAGTTTCTGTTGGTCCGTGTAATCGCCGGGTTACTGTGGGCACGACGCTTCGCCCGGGACAGCGCACGGGCGCGAATCTGCCTCGCGTACGCCGGGTGGTACGCCTTGCGCTATACCCGGGTTGCCAACATCGACGACTCCACACCAACGCCCGGCACCTCCGAGAAAACTGAATTGCGGCAGCGGGAGGAGGCCGAGGAGGAGCTGTGGCAGTCGCTGTGGGACACAGCCACGGGCTTCGCACCACACGCCGCTCGCTATGTGCTGATCGCGGAGCGAATGCCCGCTGACAAATCGGTGGCTGCCCTCGGCCGGATTCCCTGGTCACTGATTGTCGACCTGGACCCGTGGTCGGACCGCGACGGCCTCCGCGAGCTGGCCGGCCCGGTCCTTGACGCAGAGCGCGCGGTCCATCTATTTACCCGTGACCAGCCGCCGGTCGACTACGCCCGCGGCACCGCCTGGATGCTGGCCGTCGGGTCCGTGCAGCGCAACGAACCACCTGATGATCTGCGTACCTGGGGATATAAGCGCCTCGCGGGCATACGGCAGTCGGCGCTGTCATTCCGGGAGTCCGTCGGCGATACGCCGGTCTTCGTGGTCGTTCTCGAAGGCAACGGCCGCGAGAGCGGTGCCGGGACGGAGCGGGACCGGCTGCTGAAGGTGGTCGAAGCCATGGACGAAATGCTTCAAGGTCACGGCACCTTCCTGCACGTCGGTCGGTCCGAGCTAGCCACCAGCGTGGAGACGACCCTGTTCCCGCTCTCGCTAACTACACTACTCACTCGGCTCACCGAGACCCTCGGTACAACCCCGCAGCAGGTCGACTACACGGTTCCGGCGATCGATAAGAGCACGGCTGCGATCTCCCCCGAGACCATGCAGAAGCTCCGAGAACACCTTGTCGTCCTGCACGACGGGATCGAGTTGACCGTGTCACCCACCGGGGGCCTCCACAACGACGAGTTCTGGCGCGGTGGCCTGATCAGTTGGGCCGATTTGGACCTTGGCCGAGACGTGTCCCGCACTGTCACCGAGAGCCTACTTAAGACCCTGCGGGACAATCTGGAGCAGCACCGCAACCGCACGGTCCTGCTGCACCACCGGCCTGGCGCCGGCGGCACAACCGTGTCACTGCGTGCTGCCTGGGACCTGCACCACGAGTACCCGGTGGCTATCCTGCCGCACGGGGTCCCTATCGACCGCGCTCGCATCCCCCTCATCGCCGACCGGCTCCACCTTCTGCACACGAGAACCCAGGCATCGGTGCTCCTAGTGGCCGAGTCCGGTGATCTTAGTGAGTCGGACCGCGAGGCTCTCTACCAAGAGTTGGCAAAACGAGGTGCGAGGGTGACCCTCCTCTATGTGCGGCGTGGGGTAGGCGGCGCTGTGGGAGGTGCCCTGCATGTGGACGAGTTCCTCGACGCAGAGGAGAGCCAAGCATTCGAAAGCCGCTACAGCGAGCTCGTCGTTGAACGATCCCGGATCGACGAGCTACGTCGGCTCTCTCGGGCACAATATGAGCGGTACCGCACACCCTTCTTCTACGGGCTCGTAACATTCGAGCGGAAGTTCACGAAGCTCGACGACTACGTGAGCGCGCACCTGGAAAATGCCCGAGGTCGGGCGAGCGAGGTGATGGTGTACCTCGCGCTAGTGACGATTTTCTCCAATACAGGGCTTCAGCGAGAATTGGTCGTCAAGCTGATGCGCCACTCGTCAGCTACCCCGTACCTGGAAGTTGCCGATGTGCTGGGGCCTGAAGCTGCACGGCTCGTAGCGGTGCGCTCGGGCCGGGTGCGTCTCCAACATCAGCTGATCGCCGAGCAAGTCCTCGTCCGGCTCCTCAACGATGAAAACTGGCGATACTACCTCAAGGATAAGTCGATCGACTTTATCGAGGCCCTCGCTCATACCACCAACGTGTCCTCTGAGCCGGTCCGAGTACTGCTTCGGCAAATGTTTGTAGATCGGCAGGGAAGCACGGTGGAGGGCGTTGAGGACCGGGGCAACTTTGCTCCTCTCATCGAGGGTCTCGACGAGAACTCGGCGCACGAGGTACTCAAGTCCCTAACTCGGCATGTGCCAGACGAGCCACACTTTTGGAACCACCTGGGGCGGCACCAGATGTACCGCCTGGATCGGGAGTATGACAAGGCCGAGGAGTACGTCGCGAAGGCCGTCCAGCTCGCAGAGCACGACTTCATCCACCACCACACCCTTGGCCTCACCCGTCGGAGCATTCTGAAGCAGGAGTTGAGGAAGGCCAAGCGGCACGGAGTTATGGCCGTGATGAGGGCAGTCGAGGAGCACTACGCACGGACTGTGGAATGCTTCGAGACTTCACGCGAGCTCAACCCGGAGAGCCTCCACGGATACATCACACACGTCCAGACGATCACCACTGTGGCACAGACTTTCACGGCGGCAGCCCGTGTCAGTTCGATCGCCGAGCTGGACACCGCAGCCGGCGATTGGGTGAAGGACAAGGTAAGCGAGGCGACCGCACTACTGCACGAGGCAACTCAGACGTACGGGACCCTGGACGGCCAAGACAGCTACCTGGTGCGCTGCCATGCGGATATTCGGAAGCTGCACGGGGACCTGGACGCAGTCGTCGAAACTTGGGAACTGGCCGCCGCCGGACGGCGGTCGAGTCCCATGGTGCAACGGGCCCTGGCCCAGGCCTATTACCTCAGAGGGGATCGACGCTGGCGCAACCTCGGCCACGCCGAGCTGCGCCGCATCGTGGAGCTGGCACAGCGCAACTTGTCCCGCCACGACTGCCGGGAGGAGGACTACCGGCTGTGGTTCGAGGCATACAAGCTGCTTCCCGAGTTCGACATCGATGAGGCTCTGTCCCAGCTCGAGACGTGGTTAGACCGCTTCCCCTCATGGCGCGCCCACTACTACCGCTACTGCCTCTTCTTTCACCTTTGGTTCAACGGGCGCAGCAACCACGTAGAACCGTTCCTCTACGAGCAGCAGCAGAGCGCGGAGCTGGTGTTTGGCCGCTCTAATCGGTCCTACCTGTGGTTGGCAAAGGGACCACAGTGGTATCCGATGATCGCGGACACCGACCTCGGGGAGTGGGATCGAAAGAAGTCGTTCTGGAAGAACACGGAATCCCTTCAGCGGGTCAACGGCCTGATCGACGTGATGCGCAGCCACTGGGTGGGCACGATCCTGCTCGACGGCAAAGTAACCGCCCGCTTCGTCCCCAACCGAGGGGAATTCCTACCGGACAGCGACCAGAACAAGCAGGTCAACTTTTTCCTGGGGCTCAGCCCGGAGGGACTGCAGGCCTGGGAAGTAAAGCGTGGCCACCTTTCGGACGCGGTGTCGGCCCGTGACGTGATCCCGCAAATCCTGACACCAGCGACCGCCGTAGAGTCCGCGGCTCAGCCGGACCAAGTGCCCACCGAGACGCTAGCGGCCCGAGCCGCGCAGGTCCACGGCGACCAAATACTGGCCTTCTGCCTCTCCCTACTACGGGCCTGGCAGGAGGTGGACCAGACACCCAAGCTGTCCATGCTGGTCGAGAGGGCCAGGGCACGCTTCCGGTACGACCCCACCGACATTGAAGCCGTTCTGGAACGATCTAACCAGGTGTACTTCATCGGTGACGGAGACGATCCCGAAATCCGTCTGGCCGACGCGAGCGGACGCAGGTCGGTGCCGCAGCGCGCTGAACGGCCCGCGGGTCAGGGCAGCCTGGTGCTACGGCGGAGACATAGGATGCCGGCCCGGGTGTTTCAGGTATCCGAGGCCAAGCGCAGCGTTCTCCTGGTGTACGGGGACGGCCAGTACGCGAACCTGCACTTCGAGGACATTGTGGAACCGCCCGGTGGCATTCCCACACCAGGACAGCTGCTCTGGATCGAGCGGGAGCTGGACCGGCGCGGCGGGGTCGTGGGCCGCCAAGCGGAGCTGCTGCCGCTAACCGCCACTCTGGTCGATGACGAGCTGGTCCCTGAACGCGAGCTACGAGAGCGGGTCGAGAGTGAGCTGCGGGACGAGATGGATAGCCGTGTAGCCCGCGGGGTGCTGAAGGTACCGGAAGAGGAGGTTATCGATTTCCTAGAAAGCCGATTCAAGGGTGCTCTGCCGCTAGCCAAGAGACTGGGCCTCGGTAGTCTGTCCAGCCTGTGGAGAGAGCTGGACTGGTTGCGCCTCGAGGACAATGGGCCCCGCGCCGAGCTGATCCTGGCAACCCGGCCAGTGTTCGGCCGGTCGAGCTTGTCCGAACCAGCGGACCTAGCCGCCAAGGTGCGCGTTGACCCGACGTCAATCGAGTTCGAGCAGGCACTCGCTGCAGCCGTCGACGGACTGCGGGAGCGCGGGGCTGGCGCGGAACCCGAGTTCGGCGTGGTGATGGACGCGCTACGCTCCGCTCTCGGCCAAAACTTCAACGCGGTGGTCGGACCGCACGGCGGTCGGTCACTACGGTCCCGGATCCTCAAGGAGTCCGGCTGGGAGCTGGTAAGCAGGCCACCGCGTCCGGACCGCGTACGACGAAAGCCGACGAGAGGGCCCCTCGCGGAAGCCATCCACGTGCTTAAAAGCCGGGGCAAACCACCCATCCTCGCCGAGTTGGGCGCCGTGCTGCGTGAGCGACTGGGGGCGGACTACGACAGGACCGTGGGAGCATCCCTCAAGCGTTGGGTGCAGCGCCAGCCAGGCTGGGAGGTACGGAACGAACGCCCTGGCTACGAGGTGGTAGTCAGGGCCACTGGCACGGACCGAAGGGATCCGGCATCTCCCAGCCAACACCGGCCCGTCGTCGAACTGGACATCGCCAAGGACATCGAGGAAGTCGTCGGCGTGCTGGCTGTGCAGGGCAAGGAAGCGGCCCTGACCTTGGTGGGCGGCCTCCTCAGGAAGCGCTGGGGGACGGAGACCTACCGCAAAGTTATCGCCGATCGGAGGCTCAGGGCTCTGGTTGAGCACCACGGCTGGGAGGTCGTTGAGGTACGGCCTGAGGTGCTGTGCCTGCGTCAGCCCAACGCCACCCACAACCGGGCAAGGAGGATGCGGTGACCGAAGCGGCACGGACGCGGATGGCCGCCGTGCTGGAGTGCCTGGCGCAGCAATACGAGTCCGCCCCCATCACGGTGCGGGAGCTAGGAGATCGGTCTGGTCTCACCCCCACAGAGGCGGACATATTGGCGCCCACCGTGCTGGCCTTGTTGGCCGCGTTCGGCGTGCTGCGTGAGGAGACTGCGTCGGACGGCACCCCGACTGCGACGGTCATCAGTCCCCAGGCCGCCTACTTTCTCGGCAGCCTGGCCGCCTACCTGCGCACCGGCGACGTGATCCTCGACAACTGGGAGCGCGCGGGTGCCGAAGCTCCGCCTTACAGCGACAGTCAGGTGCTCGCGGGGCCGCAGTTCCTTTACCTGGCGGAGAGCCGTCGGCTGACCCTAAACTCCGACGCCGTGCCGCTGCGTCAGGTGGACGTTGTCCAAGTAGTCATCAAGACCCGGCACCAGAGCCGGGGCACGCGGGACCAATACCTACTCCAGTATGACGAGCGAGCCCGCCAGTACCAGCTTCCCGGAGGCCATGTCCGCTCCTCAGACGCCAACCACCGGGCTGCGGCTATTCGGGAACTCGAGGAGGAGCTGGCAGGCTATGTCCACCGCCCCGACCAGGACGTCCTCACCGAGATCGGCGTGATTGAGGCCGTTCAACCCTCCCGCACATACGGAGCCGTCACCGCCTACCACGTCACGTTCTTCCACCTAAAAACCGATGCGGACCGCCTTCTATTGGGGCCCGGGGCACGCTGGGCCCCGGCTGACCGACTCCTCGATCCTGCCTACCGCATCGGCCGTGCCACACTCAACATCACTGCCCTCTCCCACCTCGACGCCACGCTTCCCGGCGGCCTCCAGGGCCTCCCGCTGAGCATCTCGGAGCCCATATCTCGTACCATTCGGGAGATAATCCGGGAGCGTCCCTGGGAGGCAGCGGGCCTAGCGGTGGGGATAATCGGACTGGTGGCATCACTCATACCGCTGTTCCTTTGAGGAATCAAAAGCGTCAGTAGATACAGCCGATCAGGGTCTTTTCCAACAGTCATGAGATACTCCGTAAGCTTCGCACAAGTTTCCGGTTGTCGCGGTCACGAACAAAGATGGGTAGCAACCTTAAGGGCTGTCCCGTAACTGTTGGTGTCCCGTCTCAGTGAAGGCCAGTCGATGTCATTGCGGGAGAGCGGGTGCTGAGCGACAAAACCTGGTCGACGGTGGTCACTGTGGTACCCGATCATGCGTTCATGCCTCTGAGGGACACCCCTGCTCGGGTCGATGCAGACTTGTCCGCCGGCCGGGTCCCCGTCGCGCGCCAGCGCCTGCGCGGGTTGGTGTCGTCCTTTCCGAGCGACCTGATGTTTCGCCGGCGCCTGGCCGAGGTGTACCGCCTGTACGGAGAGCCTGCAGAGGCGGGCCGCTGGATGTACCTCGAACAGGACCGGGACGTGGCTGAGACCTCCGCCTTCGAGGCGAGATACCGCACAGCTCCGCAGCGCATGCGGGCACTTGCCTGGCAGGGCCCGGAGTCGCTTGCCCGAACAGCCTTTGCCGGAGAGCAACTGGCAGCGGTACGGGCAGCCTGCTCCGTGCCATGGGACACCCCGTCGCCTGGGACACGGTGCCATCTGGCGAGAAGGCCGACAGCAGGAAGAGCGCCTTCGCAGGCTTCCTGGCAGGGGGTGGATGCCTGGTGGCGGTCCTTGCGTTCCTCGCGATCTGGGTGAACGGACTCGTTGCCCTGTTCGACTGATTCAGGTCGCCGGGGCCTGTGGGGGCGCCGTTCGAGGTTCGGTGAACTGTCCAGAACTGCCGTGACCGGGACACCCGACGACGGGTGAAATGATCTTGCTGTGTCTGGTGTGCTCACGGCGTCGGAGCCGTCCTGGACAGCTCCGTTCACTGGGCTGAGCCCGCGGCGGTTCGGCAAGCTGATCACTGCGCTGCGGCGCGAGGGCGCCGACCCGGTCCTCCAGCGGCCGGCCGTGGAGCCTGCCGCTGGAGGACCGGGTCGTGCTGATCGCCGCGTACTGGCGCACGAACCTCACCCCGCGGCAGCTGGCGCCGCTGTTCGGGGTGTCGAAGTCGGCCGCGGACCGCGTCATCGACCACCTCGGCCCGTCGCTCGCGCTGCGGCCCCGCAAGCGGTTCCGCAAGGACACCGTGCTCATCATGGAAGGCACCCTGGTCCCCACCCGCGACCACACCATCGCCGAGCAGTCGAAGAACTACCGGTACTCCACCAACCACCAGGTCGTCATCGACGCCGACACCCGGCTGGTCGTCGCCGTCGGTCGGCCCCTGCCCGGCAACCGCAACGACTGCAAGGCGTGGGGGTTGACGCGTGTCCACGACTCTGGCAAGGGTTTCCCCAGGTCAGGTTCTATTGAGAGTCTGGAGGTCGGTCACCTTCAGCGAAATTCGTCGATTGGTGCAGTTTACCGAGACCCATTACCGGTCATTGGCAACGAGGAACACCACATGCATACGTCACTGCAAGCGCCCCGCTACGACGGATTATGTATGAGGTACCGTCACGTATAAGATTTCTTTGGGATGACATTATTCCCAGCCCCGAACAATCCCATAGCTGAGTGCCAGAGCCCCAATTTCTCTGGCACTCAGCACGCGCGGTTTCAAATACCAAGCCACGGAGCTAGGGAATCCCAAGCAAGGCTACACAGTCGTTCCGAACGCTCGCGGATGAATTTCTCCGTCCAGTCTTCCTCTCGTTGGGCGAGGGAGGAGACAAGCGGAAGGTGGCGCGCTCGGCGGATAATTGCCTCAGCACCATCGCCTAGCGAGATCCCTTCACGAGAGGCCAGCGCAAGCGTCTTCTCTGCTTCTTCCACCGTCCTCGCCGAGAGAGCCCTGAACATGAGCCGCTTTAGCTCCCACGACCGGTCACTCGCAGAGGAGTTTTCGACCTTAGGTAGGAGTGTCAGGTTGCCCAGGACATGAATAGTCGCCGAATCCTCGTAAATCTTAGGATCCCAGCCGTTAACGCTGGCGTTCTGAGGTGCGATGTGCTCTATTGAGGAGAAGCTGGCATCGTTCCAACGGTCAAGGTTGAGCGTGCTGAGCAGGCCGCCCCTTCCCTGAACAATCAGACCTTGCTGCTCATCATCCGGAGCAGAGTCATTGGAAGCAGCCAAAAGCAGCAGCTTGGTGAGGTGCCGAGAGCTTGAGTAAACGGGCGTGGCCGCAGCTTTTGCCACCCACTGCTCTTTCTCCGCGATCCCTTCGCTTTGAAGTTGCTGGCGCAGAAAACTAAGCATGTCTTCTACGGGAGGCACAGTGGTCAGTTCCTGACCGAAGCGTGCAAACCTGGGCCCGCTGGCCTGGGGATCGTGTGCCATGAGCTTGCGATAGATGTTGTCTATGCCGTGAGTTCCCCCAAACGCACCCCTCCATAGGGCAAAGAAGGCGCCAATAGCACGTACAGCGGTGAGGTACTCATGCGCCCGCTTGTCGATTTGCTCCCCAGTGCTGAGCTGGTGAGCAGCAAAGTAGCGAGTGAGCGGAGCGATCACGATGTCGTGTTTGACCTCGCGGAGCACCTGCAAGCAAAGCTCTGCCTGCAGGTGGAGCTCGTCGTCACTGTGCTCAGGGAGACTACCGGGGGATGCCCATGGCCCTGACACGAACCGTGTAACTTCGGCCAACGAGTGAAGGAAAATACGACGACCGGCCTGGTCCGCTTCCTTATCGAAGGCGTTGCGCAGGTATCGACGTTGATCGCTTAGCCGCTTACTGAGGCGTGAACCATCGTGCAACAGAGCGAACGGGATGAGAATGTTACTGGTTGCAGTCTGTCGCTGATCAGCCGATGAAGACCGATCGAGATACTTCTCCACGGTGTCGAAGTAGTTGTATGATTCCGACCCGTTCCAACTATTAAGCCCTTCATTTTGAATGGCCTTTGGTTTGAACGTCTCAATGGCGGTGAGGGGCTGCCCCGTTGTGTTCAGCGCTTCGAACATGTCAAACCCATAGTCTTCACGCTTCGCTGTAACCACAGCGACGGTAACGCGGTTGAGCAGGTAGTTGGCGAAGACAATCAAGCGAAGCAGGGAGCCGATTCGCTGATCATCGTTCGCGTCCTCAATTACCGACTCAGGGAATGGGCTGTTGAACAGGGCTTCCTGCAACTTCGAGGACGCGCAGATTGCACCAGCCGAAAGAATTTCAGTCTCATCTTCCCTCGCGTTCCGCGATGCCGATACAGCGTTGCGGAGAGTGCGCCGCACGAAGGAGCGGATGGCCTCTAGCCCTCTATGCGCCTGGGCATTGGCATCGGTTGCTTCCCCCTCCACGAAGGAGACATGCTTGTAGTCCTTGGTCGACTCTCCATCTCGCGCATAACGGCCGTACTGATGGAGGTAATACCCGATAGGCGAGTCATATTTCGCACGATCTGCCTGCCGAGACCACACGTCATGGTAAGAGCGAACCATGCGAGGATAATAGCGAAAGTCCCCCTCCCCGTATCGC
The DNA here is from genome assembly GCF_053587115.1 of Streptomyces sp. NPDC003697. Taxonomy (NCBI): domain Bacteria; kingdom Bacillati; phylum Actinomycetota; class Actinomycetes; order Kitasatosporales; family Streptomycetaceae; genus Streptomyces; species Streptomyces sp. NPDC003697. The sequence goes on along the minus strand of NZ_JBSFNN010000018.1, from coordinate 8,391 downwards.
ATGTCCTCCTCAAAAGTGTCCGTCAGCCGACTGGTGACGTCGATCGCTTGGTTATAGCACCAATCTCGCGCCTCCCCGCTATTCTTCGGAAGCCGCCTAGCACGAACACTGATTTCCTCGTGGAGCACCGTAGTCAGCAGAAGTAGTGTTGTAAGTCGCTGCTGCCCATCAATGATCGTCATTACCTTAGGGGGCACCATTGGCCGATCGATAGGCTCGACCGTGGTGTACTGAAGGTCACGGAGGGCGATAACGGTTCCGAGGAAACAGATCGAGTCTTCGAGCTCAGTTGTCTGTTCAAGACCGTGGGAGACATCAGCAATAAGGCGTTTGACTTTCGCTGATTCCCAGCTGTATGCCCGCTGATACGGAGGAATATAGAGCCCCTGCCCAGTTTCACTGAGAAACTCTGCTACTGCCCGCGGCGCAGCATCGAAGATCTCGCGCGTTTCCATTCATCATCTCCCGTGATCTAAAGCGGCCGCGCCGCGTTTTCACATAGCCTTGCATCACCGTTGCGATTGGCCACCAAAGGAAGGGCTAGGCAGAGCCTCACCCTCTGTGATCGCATGCTCGCCACGGATGCGCTCCGACGTGCGAGTCATTCGGTTCTTCGACAGCAAATCCCCCCTACGCGGCACCCGCGCCGTGACCACAGGAGTGCATAGGCCACGACGCTTGATCAAGCGTAGAGCGGAGTTCTGGCAAGCGGGAGTCCATCTGCAGGTTTCAGACTTCGCTCGAGGCGCATCTACGCAGAGCGCTCCCACCGGGGAGGCTTCACGGCTCAGGTGAGGACGCTCGCACGCACGGAACAGATGTCTTGTGTGCGCCTGCTCCACTCGCCCCGGACGTTCGTTAGGATCTCAGAGCGCTCCTGGTGGATCACGAGCTACCGGCCGAGAGTAAGCACCAGGAGCGACAAAGAGAGCAAAACACCTCTAGGGGGCAAACGTGGAAGCGGCGATGAGCGAGACACCTGTCTACCTCGACTACAACGCGACCGCTCCCATGCGTCCAGAAGCACTCAGGGTTACATGTGACACACTTCACACAGTGGGCAATGCTTCCAGCATCCACCAACATGGCCGTGACGCCGCAAGCAAGGTTGACCGAGCCCGTCGGCAACTCGCTGACTTGCTGAGTTGCTCGCCCGGCGAGCTCATCTTCACGTCCGGTGCGACGGAAGCCAACAACCTTGCCCTGCAAGCCGCTTACGCACAGCATGGTTTGATCGTCACCTCTGCCGTCGAGCATCCAGCAGTCTTGGAGACCGCTCGAGCGCTCGCCAGTGGTGCTTCGGAGGCTCTCATCACTGTGCCCGTAGACAGAGATGGACAGATCGATCCAGATGAGTTCAGGGCTGCCATTCGGCAGCATGGGGCTGCTCTCGTCTCCATCATGCTGGCCAACAACGAGACTGGTGTGATCACCGACCTCGCCCCCCTCATCGAGGCTGCCCACACAGCCGGCGCGCTGGTCCACACGGACGCAACGCAGTTCGTCGGCCGGCTTCCTCTCGACCTAAGTGATCTTGCTGCCGACCTACTGTCGCTGTCTGCTCACAAGTTCGGAGGGCCGCAGGGTGTTGGCGCGTTGTTCATTCGACGCGGTACTCCACTGCTTCAGCGTCCGCTGATCTTCGGCGGGGGCCACGAACGCGGCTGGCGCGCAGGCACCCTCAACGTGCCCGGCATCGTCGGCCTGGGTGCGGCCGCCGAAGCTGCGCACCGAATGCTCGACGACGAGGCGCCCCGCATCGCCAAGCTACGCGGTCTCCTGGAGAGCAAGCTCCTGGCGCAGATCCCTGGAAGCCATGTCAACGGCTCCCGCGCCCCGAGGCTGCCCGGCGTTTCGAGCATCACCATCCCCGGCGCCCCTGCCGATGCCCTCCTCGCCTCGATGCCCCACGTAGCCGCATCTGACGGCAGCGCCTGTTCCGCGGGGGCACCGAGTCCGAGCCATGTACTGCTCGCCATGGGGCTGAGCCGAGACGCAGCTGACTCCACCGTCCGCTTTTCGCTGGGCCACGCGACAACAGAGCAAGAGATCCTTCGCGCCATTGATGCCACGGTACGAGCTGCCTCCCAAGTACGGGCGGTCATGGAGGCCACCGCCGGCTCTTGATCGCACTTCAAGACTTCGCACGCACACTTTGAACTGAAGGACTCGACTGCAATGCCAGAAGGCCGCCTCTCCGACGTCGTCGGACTCAAATTCAACAGGCATGAGAGCTTTCCCCCGCGCTTCGGATGGCTGCACAAGGCATACCTGCACGTCAAGAAGGACGAGATGCTCTTCCACGCCCCGGACGCCCTGGTCCGCCTGGGTGTGGGCAAGAACATGGTCTACTCCATGCGCTACTGGTCGCAGACATTCAAACTGACCCACGAGTACCGCAGTGGGGAAGCGCAGGCGCGGTCATACGCTGCTGCTCCTACGTGGCGTGCCCGGTGGCTGCTGGACGAGGACGGGGCAGATCCCTACCTCGAGGACACCGGAAGCCTGTGGCTGCTGCACTGGTGGCTGGTCTCCGGCGACAAGGACGCCCCCTGCCTCGCACCGAGCTGGTACGTGATGTTCCACCTCGCGCCGCTCGCCCGCGTCACGTACGAGGAGATGACCGCCCTCATTACCCGGGAGGTGCACAGCAGCTTCGAGCGTAAGGACTGGCCGGCTGCCGAGTCGATCGCCCGTGATGTGGACTGCATCATCAAGATGTACGCGCCGGACTCCGAGGCGAACCCTCTCTCGCCCGGCAGTTTCGAGGACTCCCTCCTCTGCCCCTTCAAGGAACTCGGCCTGCTCGAGTACCAGGGAGGCCGCGGCAAGGAACGCACGTACCGCTTCACCAGCGGTATCCGCCCCAGCCTCCCGCCGCGCGTCCTCCTGTACGCCTGCCTCGACTACGCGGCCCGCTTCACCCGCAAGCCGGACTCCATCTCCCTTGCCCGCCTCGCCAGCGAGCCCGGGGGCCCTGGTCGCGCCTTCCACATGCGCGAACCGGAGCTCTTGAGGTCGATCGAAGCCTTCGTCGAGAGCCACCCCAAGCTTGAGATCGTCGAGTCCCTGGGCCAGAGCAGCCTCCGCTTCGCGGACAACCCGGAGAGCCTCGCCTGGGACATCCTCGACGAGCAGTACGGCCGTGTGCGCGAACGCGACGGGTTCCCCACTCCGGAGGAGTGGGCGCGTCAGAACCCCGGTCTGATGAAGACCACGGACGATGCCTCCGCCGTGCGGGGACAGATCCCCCAGCAGGCTGACATGCTCGAGGAGCTCACGTGACCACGGCCGCCACGACCCCGCACCGCACCGCACCGAAGGGCTCGGGGGCGCACATCCCTGAGGGCATCAGCTTCGTCGGCACGGAGTTCCGCTCCACCAATCTGGAACGCGACGTCCGGGACCCGGACCTGCACGCCCCGTACGTGGGGACCCGTGCCCTTGACGTGCTCGACCGGGTGGCCACCGCACTCCGGGACCCCAAGAGGGCGCGAGCTTGGTCCTTCACCGGACCGTACGGCTCTGGCAAGTCGACCCTCTCCAACCTGATTGACGCCCTCCTCGGCCACGATGCCGAACGCAGCGCCGCTGCGCAGGAGGCCGTGGCCGCCACGAACAACGCGTTGGCCCAGGAGATCGTCGAGAACCGTGAGGCGTTCACCGGCGAGGGTTTCCTTGGGGCCGTCACCACGGCACGCCGGGAACCGCTGGCCACCACGATCTACCGGGCACTTCAGACTGCGGTGGAGCGCAAGTGGAAGCAGCACGTTCCGAAGGACGTCGCCGCCGTCATGGCTGCCTGCGCCGCTGAGACGGATGATCCCACCGACAATCTGCTCGACGCGGTCACCCTGCTGTGCAGCAAGGCACCGCTCCTGCTGATCATCGACGAGTTCGGCAAGTCACTCGAGTACATCGTCTCCACCAGTGACAACAGCAGCGCCAAGAGCGACGCCTTCCTCCTGCAGGTGCTCGCAGAGAGGGGCACCGGCCCCAGCGGGCTGCCGCTGTTCATTTTCACCCTGCAGCACTTGGCCTTCACTGACTACGCTTCACGGGCCAGCTCGGTCCAGACGCAGGAGTGGGCCAAGATCCAGGGGCGCTTCGAGGACGTCACCTTCGCCCCCAACCTCGGTGACGCGGTCTACCTCCTCCAGCGGAAGCTGTCCCACACCGAGGTGCCGGGCCGGGGTCGCAGGCTGATCGAAGCCCAGGCGGAGGCGGCGCACACCATCTGGCGGCATCACTCACTGCACTCAGTGGTCGACATCTCGGCCGAGTCGTTCGCCAACCTCTACCCGCTGCATCCGCTCACCGCAGTGGCCGGCCCCCTCATGGCCTCGCAGATCGGCCAGAACGACCGCAGCCTGAGCGGCTTCCTGGTCAACGACGAGCCGTACACGGTGCGTCGCAGTCTCGACGCCTTCTCCGAGGAGGCTCCGGAGCAGGCCACGACGATCAGGATCCCGCAGCTCTACGACTTCTTCTTCTCCGCAGGCCGCACCACGATCCTCGCCTCCTCCAAGGCCAGTCGATGGCTGGAGATCAACGCCCGCCTCGAGGAAGCACACGGTCTTCCTGAAGCGGACCAAGAACTGCTCAAGGCAATCGGCGTCCTGAACCTCATCGACGCCGACGGCTTGCTCCGCGCCACTCCCGCGATGATCCAGTTCGCGTTGAACGATCCGCTCGACGTCGCCGACACCGAGCGGTTCGGAGAGCTGAGGGAACGGCTGGACAAGCTCGTGAAGGACGGGCTCGTCGTTCACCGTGAGTACAGCAACGAGTACCGGATCTGGCAGGGTACCGATGTCGACATCGACGCCCGGGTGCGAGAGATCGCCACACAGCTGCGACCCGACGACGTGGTGCGTTACTTCAACAAGCACCTCGGGACGAACGTCCTGCCGAACGCGGTCGCGGCCGGCGCACACAGCCAGCTCACCGGGATGCAGCGGCACTTCGTGACCGCTGTGAGCCACCAGACCGAGAAGCTGCGCGGGCCGAGGATCGTCCAGGACGCAGCTGACGGCATGCTCGTCTTCCACCTGGGCGCCCTGGAGAGCAGCCCGCGCGTCGATTCTCCTCTTCCTGTTGTCGTCGGGGTCACCAAGAACCCCGAGGCAGTGCTGGAGGCCGGTACCACGCTCGTGGCACTCCAGGACCTCATGGGCGAGGAGGAACTGGACCACGTCGCCCGCCGAGAGGTCAGCGAGCGAGCCGGAGAGTTCTCCCAGCGCATCACCGCCATGCTCGCCGAGGCGTTCCGGCCGGGCAGTGACGAATCGAGCTGGTACCTGTGGAAGAGCGGTGAGGAGACCGACAGTCCTCCTGCCATGGAGCTCAAGGCCCGCAGTTACGCAGGGCTCGTCTCCGCGGCGTGCAACGTGGTCTACCACCAGACCCCGCACGTGCGGAACGAAATGGTCGGCCGCCACCAGCTCACCAGCAACGCCGTCCGCACCCGCCGCGAAGTCCTCACCGCGATGATCGAGAAGACCGGGTTGCCGCGGCTCGGCTGGCCCGCGGACAAGTTCCCCGCGGAGCGGGCCCTCTACGACGGTGTGGTCGAACACCTCGGGCTGCACCGGGCGGCGGGAGAGGTCAGCGGCGGTCAGAGTTCCGGCGGAAGCCTCCACACGCACGGGATGTCCCGTCCCAGCGCCGATGTGAACGCGAGTGCCGTTCCGGTGTGGGAAGCACTCGAAGAGGCCCTGAGCGCGGCCACGGAACCGATCAGCATCGTGGACATTTACGAGCGGCTCATGGCCCCTCCCTACGGCGTGAAGGCCGGTGTCGTCCCGATTCTGGTGGTGGCAGGGCTGATCCTGCGCGGCAACGACGTAGCGCTCTTCGAGGAGGGCAACTACTGCCCCCGCCTCACCGCCGCCATCATGGAGCGCCTCAACGTCCCCTATCCGGAACGCTTCACCGTAAAGGCGACTCCGGTCGGCCGGGGTCAGCGCCGGCTCGTTCTCGACAGCCTGGTGAAATCACTCGGTGTCGACATCCCCCGCAGCCGCGCCAACCGGAATCCCGCGTTGCTCGCGGTCACGCGTGGGATGTTGGAACGGGTGATGGTGCTGGACCAGTACTCGCGAAAGACCCGGCGGCTCGGCGCCGACACGCTTGCCATCCGTGAAGTGTTGTCCAGGGCGACCGACCCAGACAGGCTGGTCTTCGAAGAGCTTCCCCGAGCACTCGGTTTCGAGGGGATCACTCCGAGCACCCCGAAGGACCCCGAGGCGGCGGAGGCTTACGTCGCGCGCCTCACCGCCGCGCTCAACGAGCTCACCGGTGCCAGTGCGAGCCTGCGGGGCTACGCGGTCGAAACGCTGGCGAAGGAGTTCCGGATCCCCGCGTCCGGCACGGGGGAGCTGCGCGCCGGTCTGGCAGAGCGCATGCGCGGCTTCGCCGACGCCTCCCTCGAAGTGAGCCTCCACGGCTTCGTGACGCGGGTGGTCAACGAGATGCTCCCGGACGACGACTGGCTCGGCACGGTCGTGGTCCAGCTCGTCAACCAGGCCCTGGGGGACTGGACCGATCGTGACGCCGATGCTTTCCCCCGCGTCGTACGGGACAGGGCGCGTGCGCTGGACCGCGTGAGCCACCTCTACAACGTCGTGGAGGAAGAGGCGACCAGGCAGGGTGCCGAGGGCCCCCGCGACAGTGAGCTGCCGCGGCAGCGTCAGATCGACACCCACCTGCTGACCCTCACCACTCCCCAGGGGACCGAGGAGCGGACCCTCATCCACGTCCCGAGGGATTCGCGGAATGCCGTGGGCGAGCTCGTTGTCAGTGTCATCAGGCAAGCTGAGGAAGCACTGGGCCCCGACGGCGCGCGCATCCTGCTCGCCGCCCTGGCAGAGCGCCTGTCCGGCCAGGACGGCGCCTCATTCGACAGGAAGGAGTAGCCGTGACCGCCACCGACGGCTCCAGCAGCAAGAAGCGCCACGTCCTCGGGATCTCGGGGGGCAAGGACTCCTCGGCCCTCGCGATCTACATGCGTGACCGCGTGCCGGACATGGAGTACTTCTTCTGCGACACCGGCGCCGAGTTGCCCGAGACCTACGAGTACCTCAACCGACTTGAAGGAGCCCTCGGTAAGCCCATCCAACGGCTCAACTCCTCCCGGGACTTCGACCACTGGCTGGAGGTCTACCAGGGCACCCTGCCCAGCCCGCAGATGCGCTGGTGCACGAAGAACCTGAAGATAAGGCCGCTCGAGGAATGGATCGGCGACGACGAGGCCGTCTCGTACGTCGCCATCCGTGCCGACGAGAACCGTCTCGGTTACGTCAGCACCAAGCCCAACATCACTGCGGTCTTCCCCTTCCGTGAGGACGGCATCGACCGCGAGGGCGTCGACCGGATCCTGGACGAGGCCGGCATCGGCCTCCCCGACTACTACGAGTGGCGCACTCGCTCCGGTTGCTACTTCTGCTTCTTCCAGCGCAAGCACGAGTGGGTGGGCCTCAAGGACCGCCACCCCGACCTCTTCCAGAAGGCCGTCGAGTACGAGGAGAAGGTCAAGCACCAGCACGCTGCGACCGCGGGACGCAAGTACACCTGGTCCCAGAGCGAGTCCCTCGCCGAACTCATAGGACGTCGCGAGGAGATCGAGGCCAAGCACAGGGATGCGATGGAACGGGCCGCGAAGCGCATGAAGCCCAACCGTCCCTTGTTGGAGATCCTCTCCGACGCGCACGACGAGGACGATGACTCGCCTGCGTGCGCGGTCTGCCATCTCTAGTCCTGACTGAGTGACGGCGCCCCGGGTGCATTCGCACCCGGGGCGCCGTCATGTCCTCTACTAGCGAGCACCGGCTTCCTGCTCTGCAGCCTGTCCCGACCCCGCAGCCAGCAGGGGCCAGGGCTTGGGCTTGCCCAGTGCCGTCAATACTGCCATCAGTTGCGTCCTACCGCGTTCCGCCGTACGGACCAGACGTGCGGCTATTTGTATAGCCACGCGTCATGCTGCGTACATGCTTCTGCCCAGTCCTGCCTTTCGCCGCCTGGCGACGTTGGTGGTCATCGATGACGAGGAACGTGTGGCCCTCCTCGGGTGTTCGCGTGGCGCCTCGGCATGGGCGTTGCCCGAGTGCACGGTGCACGCTCGGGAGACCTATGCGGAAGCAGCCATCCGCCTATCCGCCCACCGCTTTGCCGGCCATCCGTTGCGATGGGGGTCAGTCGTGGGGTGCCGTCTGGCAGTACCGCCAATGCACGATTCGCCTGCCGTCCGGACGGAGCGTCGCCTCTCAATCGCTCGCATCGAGCGTCCTGCGGCCCCGTGTCGGCGACGCGTGAATCGTGACCCACATCCGACGGGTGAAAAGCGACCCCCGCTGCGTCAGTTGATGTTGATCATTCCCCGGTGTTGGCGGC